>JBILDP010000173.1:0-4828 GCA_044352535.1 Prochlorococcaceae cyanobacterium | reverse complement strand
TGCCGCTGGTGGTGATGAACAGCCCGTCGGCCTTGCCCCGCTCCACCACCTTGGTGTCGCCGGTGCACACCTGCACGCCGCAGGCGACGGCGGCCCGCCGCATCGAGGCCACCACCCGGCGCAGCAGTGCCAGCTCCAGCCCCTCCTCCAGGATCAGGCCCACGCTCAGATGCCGCGGCCGGGCCCCAGCCATGGCCAGGTCGTTGGCGGTGCCGGTGATCGCCAGGCTGCCGATGTCGCCGCCGGGAAACTCCAGCGGCTGCACCACATAGCCGTCGGTGCTGAAGGCGAGCCGGCCGTGGGGCAGGGTGAGCCGGGCGGCGTCGTGCAGCACCGGCGGCTCGGGGCCGTAGAGCGCCAGCAGCTCCTCGGCGATCAGCCGCTGCATCAGGGTGCCGCCGCCGCCATGGGCCAGCTGGATGCGCCCGCTCATCGGCTGGTCCGGTGGATCGGGCTGATGGGGCGGTAGCGGTAGTAGGCGGCGCAGGCCCCCTCGCTCGACACCATCGGCGCCCCCAGCGGATGCTCGGGGGTGCAGGCCGTGCCGAAGGCCGGGCAGTCGGCGGGGCGGGCCTGGCCCCGCAGGATCGGGCCACTGATGCAGGTTTGCGTTGGCGTTGGCGTTGGCGCGGGCTCAGCCTCCAGACCATCAAGACCAAACCGTGCGCGGGCATCCAGGCCCCGATAGCGCTCGCGCAGGGCCAGGCCGCCGCCGGCCAGCACCCCCAGCCCGCGCCAGGGCTGATCCACCACGGCGAACATCTGCTCGATCAGCTGCCGCGCCGCGGGGTTGCCGCCGGGCCGCACCGCAGCGGCGTAGCCGTTCACCACGCCGGCCTCGCCGGCCTCCAGCATGCGCACACAGGCCAGCAGCCCCTCCATCAGCACCACCGGCTCGAAGCCGCTCACCACCACCGGCAGCCGATGGCGCGCCGCCAGGTCGTGGAGCTCGGCGATGCCCATCACGCTGGCCACATGGCCGGCCGCCAGAAAGCCCTGCACCTGGTTGCCGGGCTGCTCCAGGATCGAGGCCATGGCCGGCACCACCCGCACGTGGGCCACCAGCAGCGACAGGTTGGGCGCGCCCTGGGCCAGGGCCTGGCGGGCCAGCAGAGCGGTGGCCGGCGCCGTGGTTTCAAAGCCCACCGCCAGAAACACCACCTGGCGCCCGGGATGGGCGGCCGCCAGCTCCAGCGCCTGCAGCGGTGAGGTGAGCAGGCGCACATCGCCGCCGGCGGCGCGCACGCCGAGCAGGTCGTGGCCGGCGGCTGTGCCCGGCACCCGCAGCATGTCGCCGTAGGAGCAGAGGATCACCTCCGGCCGCTCGGCCAGCCGCAGGGCCGCGTCGATCGTGGCCGCCGGGGTCACGCACACCGGACAGCCGGGCCCGTGGATCAGCCGCAGGCCGGGCGGCAGCAGCTGGTCGAGCCCCCAGCGCACGATCGCGTGGGTCTGGCCGCCGCACACCTCCATCAGCGTCCAGGGGCGGGTGGTGATCGCAGCCAGCTCCGCGGCGAGGGCCTGGACCCGGCCCATGGGATCCACGGCTGTGCTGGGCGGAGCACTCATGGCGGCTCGCTGCCGCTCCAGGGCTCGGCAAAGCGGTAGCTGGCGATGGCACGGCGGTACTGGGCGCGCTCGTAGCCGGTGGGATCGGGGCAGCGCCGCTGGCTCATGCAGCCGATCAGCTCGCCCACCGAGCCGTAGTCGTGCTCTGCCAGCCAATGGGCCAGCTCCTCCTCGATGCCGGCCAGCCGCTCGGGCCCGTGGCGCAGCAGCGCCGCCACCATCTGGGTGCAGCTGGCGCCGGCCATCAGCATCCGCACCACATCGGTGCCGCGGTGCACGCCGCCGCTGGCGGCCAGCTGCAGGGGCTGGCGGCCGTGCAGCAGGGCGATCCAGCGCAGCGGCAGGCGCAGGTCGTGGGGGGTGGAGAGCAGCAGGTTGGGCCGCAGGGTCAGCTCCTCGATGTCGATATCGGGCTGGTAGAAGCGGTTGAACAGCACCAGACCATCGGCCCCGGCGCGGGCGATGCGGGCTGCCACGGCGGTGAGATTGGTATAGAAGGGGGCGAGCTTCACCGCCAGCGGCAGGCTGAGCTCGGCGCGCACCTCGCGCACGATCTCCTCCAGCTGGTTCTCGATCGCCTCGCCACTCAGGGCCGGATCGGTGGGCAGGGAGTAGATGTTGAGCTCCAGAGCCGAGGCTCCGGCCGCCTCGATCCGCTTGGCCGTTTCCACCCAGCGACCCGGGCTGGTGCCGTTGAGACTGGCGATCACCGGGATCGACAGGCGGCGCCGCGCCTCCTCCAGCTGGCGGAGATACGGATCGATGCCGCCGTGGCGCAGGGCCGGCTCGGGCAGGTAGCTGAGCGCCTCGCTGTAGCTGTCGGCGCCGGCCATGGCATGCCAGTTGAGATCAACCTGCTCGGCCTCGATGTCTTCCTCAAACAGCGAGTGCAGCACCACCGCCGCCGCACCGGCGCGCTCGAGCACCTCGAGCCGATCGAGGTCGTCGCTGAGGGGGGCGGCGGCACCCACCACCAACGGGGTGCGCAGCTTCAGGCCCAGCCAGGTGGTGGCGAGATCGGGGCGGCTCATGGCGTGTATCCCTGGCCTGCCAGGGCGCGGTAGGCGGCCCAACGGCGATCCAGCTGGGCCTGGGCGGTGCGGGCCAGCTCGCGGGCCCGCTCGGGCTGGCTGTAGCGCAGCATGCGGAAGCGGTTCTCGCTCTCCATCGCCTCGGCCAGGGGCGTGCGCGGGCCGGGGCTGTCGAGCTGCAGGGGGTTCTCGCCCCGCGCGGCGCGGCGCGGGTCGTAGCGGTAGAGCAGCCAGCGGCCCGAATCCACGGCCAGCTTCTGCTGGGCCATGCCCTGGGCCATGTCGATGCCGTGGGCGATGCAGTGGGAGTAGGCCAGGATCAGCGACGGACCCGGATAGCTCTCGGCCTCCAGGAAGGCGCGGATCGTGTGCTCGTCGCGGGCCCCCATGGCCACGCTGGCCACGTAGATGGTGCCGTAGCTCATCGCCATCAGGCCCAGGTCCTTCTTGCCGGCGGGCTTGCCGGCGGCGGCGAATTTGGCCACCGCCCCCAGGGGCGTGGCCTTGGAGGCCTGGCCGCCGGTGTTGGAGTACACCTCGGTGTCGAGCACCAGGGCGTTCACGTCGCGGCCGGCCGCCAGCACGTGATCGAGGCCGCCGAAGCCGATGTCGTAGGCCCAGCCATCGCCGCCCACCAGCCACACACTCTTTTTCACCAGGGCGTCAGCCAGCTCCAGCAACTGGCGGGCCTGCGAGCGCACCTCGTCGCCGGGGGCGGCACCAGCCAACAGCCCCTGCAGCCGCCCCTTGAGCTCGGCCACCCGCTCACGCTGCTCGGCGATGCCGGCCTCATCGCCCTGGTCGGCACTGGCGAGGGCCGCCAGCAGGGGGGGCGGGAGTTGGCCGGGCTGCAGCTGGCCTGCCAGCCGCTCCAGCAGATCGAGCGCCGCCTGGCGCTGCTGGTCAAGCGCCACCCGCATGCCGTAGCCGAATTCGGCGTTGTCTTCAAACAGCGAATTGCTCCAGGCCGGGCCGCGCCCCTCGGCGTTGGCGCTCCAGGGGGTGGTGGGCAGGTTGCCGCCGTAGATCGAACTGCAACCGGTGGCATTGGCGATCAGCATCCGATCGCCGAACAGCTGGGAGGCGAGCTTGAGGTAAGGCGTTTCGCCGCAGCCGGCGCAGGCGCCGGAAAACTCGAACAGCGGCTGCTGCAGCTGCTGCTGGCCGATCTTGTGCAGGTTGAGCGCCTCCCGCGGCGTCTCAGGCAGCTGCAGGAAGAAGTCCCAGTGGCCTCGGGCCTGCTCACGCAACGGCCGCTGCGGCGCCATGTTGATCGCCTTGCGCCTGGGCTCGCTGCGGTCGCGGGCCGGACACACCGCCACGCACAGGGCGCAGCCGGTGCAGTCTTCGGCGGCCACCTGGATGGTGAAGGTCTGCCCCGCGAAGGCGTGGTCGCGGGCGGGGGCGGTGCGGAAGCCCTCGGGGGCGGCGTTGAAGCTCTCCGGAGCGCCCACCTTGGCGCGGATCACGGCGTGGGGACACACCAGCACGCACTTGCCGCACTGCACGCACAGGTCGCTCTCCCACACCGGCACCTCGGCGGCGATGTTGCGCTTCTCCCAGCGGGCCGTGCCCACCGGCCAGGTGCCATCGCAGGGCAGGGCGCTCACCGGCAGCGCATCGCCGCGGCGCGCCAGCATCGGCGCGATCACCTCGCGCACGAAGGCGGGGGCCTGCGCCAGAGGGTCTTCCGGCACCGGCCCGGGTGCTGGATCGGGCAGGCCTTGCCAGTCGAGCGGCTCCAGGTGATCGAGGCTGGCGTCGAGGGCGGCCAGGTTGCGGGCCACCACCGCCTCGCCCTTGCGGCCGTAGGTGTGCTGAATCGAGACACGGATGCGCCCAATCGCCTCCTCGCGCGGCAGCACGCCACTCACGGCGAAGAAGCAGGCCTGCATCACCGTGTTGATGTGGGGGCCCATGCCGGCGTCGCGGGCCACCCGGGCCGCATCAATCACGAACACCCGCAGCCGTTGGGCGCGGATCGTCTCCCGCAGGCGCTCCGGCAGGCGAGCCCAGGTATCTGAGGGGCCATAGGGGCTGTTGAGCAGGAACACCCCGCCCGGCTCGATGCCGGCCAGCAGGTTGAAGCGCTCCACGAAGTCCCACTGGTGGCAGGCCACGAAGCTGGGCCGCTGGATCAGGTAGGTGGCGCGGATCAGCCGGGGCCCGAAGCGCAGGTGCGACACCGTGACCGAACCCGATTTCTTCGAGTCGTAGACGAAATAGCC
>JBILDP010000172.1:0-4857 GCA_044352535.1 Prochlorococcaceae cyanobacterium | reverse complement strand
AGCAGCACCACCAGGTGGGAGCAGTCGGTGATCTGGCTCTGGTCCCAGGAGTGGGGGCGCAGCTCCTGGCGCAGGGCGGGATTGTCGATCACCAGAAACTTCCAGGGCTGCAAGCCATACGACGACGGGGTGAGCACCAGGGTGTCCTCCAGGGCCTGCCACTGCTCCGCCGGAATCCGGCGGGCAGCATCGAAGCTCTTGGTGGCATAGCGCCAGCGCTGGGCGGCCAGCAGTTCCTGGGCCGGAATCGGCATGGGTGGGGGCATCACAACAAGCCAACCAGCTAACCACTGGCCTGAACGGGGCAGCGGTGGCCCACGCCTGAATGCAGAATCGGCATAACGCCCATGCGATTCGGTGTCAGCCTGCGCTGCCTGCAATCGCTGCGTTATTCACTGGGCCAGTCGCTCACTGGCCAGTTCTGCGGGAACCGGTTCTGCGGAGGCCGGTTCTGCGGAGCCGGTTCTGCGGATGCCGGATCTGCACCAAGCCAGCTGTTCAGCCAAACGGCCCTTTAACCATTTAACGGAGACGCACTTGCGCCTGGTTCGCGGTGACAACGACGTACTGCTGGCCCTCTCGACCGATGAGGCTGCACACCTGATGGACGCCTGCGCCCTGGTGGTCCTGGCGGCCGACTCGGTGCCCCAGGCCTCGCTGGATCCGGAGCTGTCCACCCTGCTTCAGGAGTTGTTCGTCTCTCTGCAGGCAGCTGTGCCGAACCGGCGGCAACCCCATCCCATCGACCCGGACTCAACCCGCCAGTGATCGACCTCGCCAGGTCCAGCCCTGGCCCGTGAGCGTGCGCCATGCCGATACCGGCACGATCGCCGCCACCATCAGGCCCCCCAGGCCGGCCAACCACCAGAAGCGTGGCTCCAGCGCAAAGCGCCAGGCAGCCCAGAGCCGCAGCAGCCATTGCAGGGCAACAGCCAGCAGCGCCGGCAGGGCCAGCGAGACCATCGCCGGTGACACGACCCCAGGCAAGGCTCCGGCGATGGACAGGAGCAGCAGCAGCCAGGGGGCTGTGTAGAGCAGCAACACCACCGCAGCACTGCCTGCCGCCTTGATCAGGCTGCGATCCACGCCCAGGAACCAGTTCTTGGTCCAGCCCTCCCACAGACTGGCCAGATCGGCGTACATGCCCAGGCTCACCAGCTTCAGCCCCAGCAGGTAGCGCAACCGCAGGCCCGAGGTCTTGATGCGGCGGGCCAGGGCGAGGTCTTCCACCACCTCATCGGGGATGGCGGCGTGCCCCCCGATCGCCTCGTAGGCAGAGCGGCGAAACAGCATGAACGGCCCGGCTGCGAAGGCGGTGGGATCCGCCGGATCGTTGGTACGGCCCAGGGGGAACACCAGGCCGAGCAGGTTGGCCACGATCGGCTGCACCAGCCACTCCGCCAGGCAACTGCAGGTGAGCCGCGGCGCCAGACTGAAGAGATCGGCGCCGCTGGCCTGGGCGTCGGCCAGGGCAGCGGCGAGGGCCTGGGGAGCCAGTCGCACGTCGGCGTCGATGAACAGCAGCCACTGCCGGGTGGGATCACCGGCGGGCCAGGGTTCGGCAGCCGCACGGCTGGCGGGCCAGTTCTTGCCACACCAGCGCTCGCCGCTGGGCCTGGCACCAGCGGCCATGACGCGGGCTCGGGCGGGTCCTGCGTTCACCCCAGCGGCGGCTGTGACTGCGGCGGCAGCCAGCTCAGCGGTGCCATCGGTGGAGCCATCGTCGACCACCAGGAGCTCCCAGGTCAGTCCCGGGGCCTGGTTGGCCAGCACCGCCGCCACACAGGCGTCGATGTTGCCTGATTCCTGGTAGGCCGGAATCACCACCCGCAGGAAGGCGTCGGCAAAGCAGGGAGACGCCTGGGGCAACTCCAGCGCCGGAGCGCGGCGGCAGGAGAGCTCAAGAGCCAGCAGCATCACCGCCAGGCCCAGGGCTGGCAGCCAGGCGAGCCAGGGCAGCCCTTGAACCAGCAGCTCGCCCAGGTGCTGGGACGCCATTCAGGCGATGGTGCCGCCGAGCAACCAGCGCAGCATCGCCAGGAGCTGGCCCACCACCCCCTCACCGGTGAGCACCTCACCGAGCACCGCCGCCATGAATCCCAGCATCGCCACGCGGCCGTTGAGTCGTTCCACCCCCGCCAGGGCCTGGGTGTTCCAGGGGCGCCGGGTGGTGAGGCCCTCGCCGAAACGTTCCAAGGGCTCGTAGACGTAGCCAGGCTCGGCAGGAGCAGCCCCGCTGGGAATGGCTTGCGCAGACTTGGCCGGTGCTGGATCGGGCTGCACGGATTTCGGCATCACGGCTGGGGGCTGGGGGCTGAGGGCTGGTCAGAAGCGAACCCTAGGGGGTGGCTCCAGGGCTGAAACGGATCGCGTCCGGGCCGGCACACCCCCTGTGGAGGCGCCACAGTGAGGGAGGCGACGGAGGGGCGTGATGGGCGTGCGCAGACGGCTGGGGCGTTGGCTACGGCAACTGGGGGAGCGGCTCGATCCCACCCAGCTGGCTCTGCCCCCGGGCCCTTCGGCCAAATTGCCCGAAGGGGGCCACCTGGATCGGGGCCCGGCGGCCGACAGCGATGAAACGCCCTCGGAGCCCTGGCAGGGGGTGCGTGAGCGTGCCCTCGGCAAGACCCTCACCACCCTGCGCTCCGAGGCGATCGTGACCCTGGGGGCCCTGCACGCCGCCCACACGGCAGCAGCTGCCGTGTTCGACGACAGGCGCCTGGCGGCGGCGGTGGCCAGGCGCTCCGGCGAGCCGGTGGGTGAGGAGATGCTGGAGAAATTCACCCAGGCGGCTGCGATCTGGCACCGCGATGCCGCTGCCCTGGGCATGGCCCTCAACGCTGTGGGAGCGGTGGAAGTGCCCGAGCTCACCCTGGCGGAAGCACTGGAGGTGGATGAGCACGAGGCCGAGTCGCTCGAGGCGATGGTGAGCGGCTACGAGGTGGAGCTGCAGCGCCAGGTGCTGGAGGAACTGGAGGAAAGCGAGCCCTGAGCGCCAATCGGTAGCAATCGCGCCAATCAGGCGGTGGGGTCAAGGTTTCGACTGGAACGTATCGATCCCCCGAGCCCATGCCCTCTCTGCCACGCCTTCAGGCCATCCAGCAGATCCTGCAGCGGCCGCCCGCCAGCACTGCTCCCACGGCCCCCCTCGAGGAGCTCTGGGCGAGCGATGTGTTCAGCCTCAACGCGATGAAATCGGCCCTGCCCAAGGCCGTGTTCAAGTCGGTGCAGCGCACGATCACCGAGGGCGGCAAGCTCGACAACTCGGTGGCCGACGTGGTGGCCCAGGCGATGAAGGACTGGGCCACCAGCCGCGGCGCCCTCTACTACGCCCACGTTTTCTATCCGCTCACCAACCTCACCGCCGAAAAGCACGACGGTTTCATCTCGCCCCAGGCCGACGGCAAGGCAATCACTGAGTTCACCGGCAAGCTGCTGGTGCAGGGTGAGCCCGACGGCTCCTCCTTCCCCAACGGTGGCATCCGCTCCACCTTCGAGGCCCGCGGTTACACGGCCTGGGATGTCACCAGTCCGGCCTGGCTGATGGAGACGCCCAACGGCGTCACCCTCTGCATCCCCACCGTGTTCGTGAGCTGGACCGGCGAGGCGCTCGACAAGAAGACGCCGCTGCTGCGCTCCAACGCCGCCATGAACAAGCAGGCCCAGCGGCTGCTGCGCCTGCTCGGCGAAACCGAAATCGCCCCGGTGAATTCCAGCTGCGGCGCCGAGCAGGAGTACTTCCTCGTGGATTCGGCCTTCACCGCCCTGCGCCCCGACCTGCAGCTGGCCGGCCGCACCCTGTTTGGCGCGCCGCCGGCCAAGGGGCAGCAATTCGACGACCACTACTTCGGCGCCATCCCCGAGCGAGTGCAGGTGTTCATGCAGGACGTGGAGCAGCAGCTCTACCGGCTCGGCATCCCCGCCAAGACCCGCCACAACGAAGTGGCCCCAGGCCAGTTCGAGATCGCCCCGTTCCATGAGGCGGCCAACGTGGCCACCGACCACCAGCAGCTGATCATGACCGTGCTGAAGGCCACGGCCAAGAAGCACGGCTTCAGCTGCCTGCTGCACGAGAAGCCCTTCGCCGGGGTGAACGGCAGCGGCAAGCACGTGAATTGGTCGATCGGCAATGCCACCCAGGGCAACCTGCTCGATCCGGGCCACACCCCCCACGACAACCTCCAGTTCCTGCTCTTCTGCGGAGCCGTGATCCGCGGCGTGCACACCTACGGGCCACTGATGCGGGCCGCGATCGCCACCGCCAGCAACGACCATCGCCTCGGAGCCAACGAGGCGCCGCCGGCGATCATCTCGGTGTACCTCGGCAGCCAGCTCGAGGATGTATTCAGCCAGATCCAGAGCGGCAAGCTGGAGGGCAGCGCCCAGGCGGCACTGATGTCGCTGGGGGTCGATACCCTGCCGGAGCTGGCCAAGGACCCCGGCGACCGCAACCGCACCTCCCCCTTTGCCTTCACCGGCAACCGCTTCGAGTTCCGCGCGGTGGGCTCGGGCCAGTCGGTGGCGGGCCCCCTGGTGGTGCTCAACACGATCCTGGCCGACTCGATCCAATGGATCGCCGATCAGCTGGAGGATCAGCTCAATGCGGGCGCGCCGCTGGAGGAAGCGGCCTTCGCGGTGCTCAAGCGCACCATGGACGACCACGGCGCGGTGGTGTTCGGCGGCGACGGCTACTCCGAGGAGTGGCACCGGATGGCGGTGGAGCAGCGGGGCCTGGAAAACCTGCGCACCAGCGCCGACGCCCTGCCGGTGCTACAGCGCCCGGCCGTGCGGGAGCTGTTCGAGCGCCAGGGCGTGCTCAGCCCGGTGGAGCTGGAGAGCCGCTTTGAGGTGTACGCC
>JBILDP010000171.1:0-4866 GCA_044352535.1 Prochlorococcaceae cyanobacterium | reverse complement strand
AGGAAGTTGCTGAACAGCAGCAGCACGCCGAAGCCGATCAGCAGCAGGTTGATCAGGCCGAAGCGCCGGCTGGGGCGGTTGTCGTCCTGGCGGATGGCCATGGTGCATGGGCCTGCAATTCGGCCCAGGCTAGGGGGGCTTCCCCCGGCCCCGATCCGGTGCTGGGGGGGGAAACCGAATCGCCAGACTGGCCCGATGTGCGGCCGCTTCTCGCTCACCACCGCCATCGACAGGTTGCTGCCGCGCCTGCAGGGAGAGCTGCCGGCTGAGCTGGCCCGGCGCTATGCCCCCCGGCCGCTGATCCGGCCTGGCGAGCCGCTGCTGATTCAGCGGCAACAGCAGGGCCAGCTGGAGGTGGCCTTCGCCCTCTGGGGACTGCTGCCCGCCTGGGTGAAGGACCCGGCGGATCCGCGCAGGCCCGTGCATCGGCCGATCAATGCCCGCAGTGAAACCGTGGCGGAGAAGGCCAGCTTCCGCGGGCCCTGGCGCCACCACCGCTGTCTGATCCCCGCCGATGGCTTCTTCGAGAAGGGGCACCGGATCGCCCGCGTTGATGGGGCGCCGTTCTGGCTGGGTGGCCTGTGGGAGCGCTGGCTCGGCGCCGATGGCAGCCAGCTCGACACCTGCTGCATCCTCACCACCCGCCCCAATGCCCTGATCGCACCGCTGCATGAGCGCATGCCCGTGCTGATCCCCGATGGTCTGGAGCAGGCCTGGCTGGCGCCGGTGCACGGGGCCGAGCTGCGGGCCCTCGAACCGCTCATGCAGCCCTGGGAACCCGAGGGTTGGCGGGCGGTGCCGTTGGCCCCGCGCGCCGCGACCCGGGCCATTGCGGTAGACCGCCAGCAGCTGAGCCTGGAGTTGCCATGAGCGGTGTTGCCCTGCCCACCGAACGGGTGGCCGACTATCCCCGTCCGCCGGCCCTGGTGGCCAGTAACGAGCACGTGCGGGTGGAGGCCCTGGGCCAGTCTCTGGCCGACACCCACCGCTCCCTGCGGGTGCTGGAGACCTTCCACCCGCCCACCTACTACCTGCCGCCCGAGGCCCTCAGGCTGGA
Source organism: Prochlorococcaceae cyanobacterium (assembly GCA_044352535.1). Classification (GTDB taxonomy): domain Bacteria; phylum Cyanobacteriota; class Cyanobacteriia; order PCC-6307; family Cyanobiaceae; genus NIES-981. Next base: position 3,809 of record JBILDP010000171.1, on the reverse strand, counting down.
TCTGCTCCAGCCGGCCGAGGGCCGCAGCTTCTGCGAGTGGAAGGGCATCGCCCGCTACTTCGATGTGGTGGTGGCCGCCGGCACGTCTGCCGAGCAGCGGCTGCGGCGGGCGGTGTGGAGCTATCCCAGCCCCACGCCGGGGTTTGCTGAGCTGGCTGGCTGGTTTGCCCTGTATCCGGCCCTCATGGATGGCTGCTGGGTGGATGGCGAGCGGGTGCAGCCCCAGCCAGGCGGGTTCTATGGCGGCTGGATCACCTCAGGGGTTCAGGGGCCGTTCAAGGGCGATCCGCTGCACCCGGAGCTGGTATGAGCGTGCGGGTGGGGAAGGGCATGGCTGCGCCGGCTTGCTCCACCACAGACCCGATCATCAGCAGCACCCGTTGGCGCAGGGCCCAGGCGTCCTTGATGTCACCGCTGGCGGCATAACAGAGCAGCTGCAGCGTGAGGCTCGACTCGGCGTAGTCCACGAAGTGCACCAGCCGGTCCTTGGCGAGGTCGATGCCCGGCACGGCGTCGAGCCGTTGCTGCAGCTGCCGGGTGATCGTCTCGATGCGGTGCAGGTCGTCGTAGCGGAGCCCGAATTCGATCCAGATGCGGCGGTTGTCGATCTGGGCCACGTTCTGCACGGCCTGGGTGCTGAACACCCCGTTGGGCACATAGATCCGCTGGCGGTCAGGATCGCGCAGCTCGGTGTAGAACCAGCCCACAGCTTCCACCGTGCCCAGCAGGTTGAGACCGGGCAGGTTGATCGTGTCGCCCAGGGTGAAGGGGCGATTGACGTAGAGGCTCACGCCGCTGAGGCCGTTCTCCACGATCGTGCGGGCGCCGAAACCCACTGCAGCAGCTCCGAATCCACCCGCTGTGATCAGCACCCCGGCCGACACGCCCAGCAGGTTCAGCACCAGCAGCAGCACCAACAGCGCTGCGGATGTGCTCAGCAGCTTGCCGAGCACATCCATCACAAACAGCCGGTCTTTGGCGGCGAGGTGGGGCAGGAGCTGGTGGGCGTAGCCCTCGGCGCCGCGGTCGAGATCACCCCGCCAGCGCATCAGGGTCCACACCACGCCAAGGGTCACCAGCCCATCGCGCACCTCCCGGCCATCCCGCTCCAGCTGGAGCAGCTGGGGCGCGGCCAGGCTGGCGATCCACCAGGCCAGCCCCGCCACCAGCACCGTGACGGCGATGCTGAGCCGCCCGCTCATCAGCAGGGCCCGCGCCAGGGAGCCTGAGCGGCAGCGACGGCCCACCACATCCAGCATCAGCCAGCTCAGGCCGGCCAGGGCTGCCGTGGTGAGGGGAATCTGGGGGTTGAGGGGCATGTCGGCTGAGGGCAATCTGCGGGGCAGTCAGCGGGGCGGCGGCTGCAGGCGCCACAGCCAGTCGCCACCCAATGCCTGCGGCGGCTCGGCTGACCAGGTGGCAACGGCCGGCATGGCGGTGTAACCCAGCTCGCCCAGGGGGGTGCGCGCCGGGTGGCCACCCAGCAGTTTCGGGGCGATCACGGCCGCCACCTCCTGGACGCAGGCGTCGCGCAGGGCGGCGGCGGCCAGCTCCGGGCCGCATTCCCACAGCACCTGGTTGCAGCCGCGCCGGGCCAGCTCCTCCAGCACCAGCCGGGGGCTGCACTCCGGCAGCACCAACCGCTCCACGCCGCGACGATCCAGCCGGAAGCGACGCCGGATCGGCGCACCGAAGCTGTGCACCACCAGCGTGGGGGCCTGGGTCTGGTCCCAGAGCCTGGCGCTGGGCGGCAGGCTGAGGCCCCGGCTCAGCACCACCCGCAAGGGCTCGGGGTCGCGGCGGCCGCGGCTGGTGAGCAGCGGGTCATCGGCGCGCACGGTGCCGCCGCCCACGATCACCGCGTCGCACTGGGCCCGCAGCTCATGCACCCAGCCGCGCGCGGCTGGGCCGCTGATCCACTGGCTGGCGCCGTTGGGCAGGGCCGTGCGCCCATCCACGCTCATCGCCCACTTGAGGATGCCGAGGGGCCGGCCCGTGGCGATGCGGTGGCAGAAGGCGCGATTGAGGGCACGGGCTTCGGCCTCAGCCACGCCCGTGATCACCTCGATTCCCGCGGCCCGCAGCTCCGCCAGACCGCCGCCCCCCACCCGGGGGTTGGGATCGCCCATCGCCACCACCACCCGGGCGATGCCGGCGGCGATCACCGCCTGGCTGCAGGGGGGCGTGCGGCCGTGGTGACAGCAGGGCTCGAGCGTGACCACCAGGGTGCCGCCGCGGGCCCGGTCGCCGGCCTGGCGCAGGGCTCCCACCTCGGCATGGGGCTTGCCCGCACGGGCATGGAAGCCCTCTCCCACCAGCTGGCCACCGGCATCGAGCACCACTGCCCCCACCAGGGGATTGGGGCTGGTGCATCCGGCGCCCAGGGCAGCCAGTTGCAGGGCCCGCTCCATCCAGGGGCGCCAACGGGCCTCTTCCCCGACGGGGGCGCTGGGGGGGCTGTCGTTCACCCGGTGGCGCTGGGGAGGCTGCGCCACTCCTCCACCACGAAGGGCGGAACCGGCAGCTCCACGAACACCCCCGGCAGCTCCAGGCGCAGGGGGCGGTTCTGATCCAGGTCGGTGAGCAGTGGAGCCAGGTCGAATTCGGCGGCGGCGGCACGGCCGTCGCGGGCCAGCTGGGGGTTGTTGAGGGTGATGTCGTTGAGCTCCCAGAGGCGCCTGCCGCTGCGGACCAGCAGCGGTGTGGGGTGATCGAGCCGCACCTTGCCCGGGTAGCCCACGATCCTCAGCTTTAAGGGTCCTCCCGCCCGGCCCTCGCGATAGGCCACCACCTGCCAGCTCTGATAGTCGAGGTCGCGCAGGCTTTCAAGGCTGCGCACCACGGGAGTGCCGTTCTCATCGGCATGGGCGTGCAGCTGGGCCTGGGCCGCGGCGGGGACCCCCAGCCAAAGGGCGACGACCAGCAGGAGGGAGAACAGCCTGCTCATGGCTGGCGTTCGGCCCCCGGAATCGCCTGCCAGTCGGTATGGGTGGCCCACAGGGCCCAGATCGCCATCGCCCGCAGGTAGTGGCAGGCGCGGAAGGTGTTCACCGCCGTGATCGCTTCGGGCGTGCGGAACTGCAGACCGCCGCCGTACACCTGCCCCACCACGGCGCCGGTGATCGCGAAGGCGGTTGTGCTCTCACCCATCAGCCGGTAGTAGGCGGCCAGTCCGAAGTTGATGCCGGTCCAAACCTCCAGCGGGTGGGTGCCGTTGGGATCGAGCGGCGTGCCGTCGCGGCGCAGGCCATTGGCCACGCCAAGCTGCCCGCCCTCAAAGCGCTCGAAACAGGCCTCGCGGATGGCGCCCAGGGCGCTGCGGGCCCGATCGTCGGCCACGACGGGCGGCAGGCCCAGCAGCCGGGCGTAGAAGTCGCCGCAGAGCTGGTCGGCCATCACCACCGGGGTGCCGCTCTCCGCATCGATCTCGTAGTACTCGCCGTTCCACAGCAGCCGATCGAAGTTGGCTCGCGATTGCTCCAGCCAGCCGCTGAATTCCCGCTGTTCGCTCGACGTATCCAGCCCCATGGCGAGCTGGAGTTGCTGGGCCATCGCCAACGCCGCCTCCAGGGCGGCGATCCAGAGGGCGCCGCAGTAGGCGCTCACCCCCTTCAGTGGCCAGTCGTCGAAGGTCTGGTCAGGCGCGCCGCCGTTGTCGGGCAGGCCATCGCCGTTGGCATCAAAGGTTTTCAAATAGCGCAGGGCCTGCACCGCCGCCGGCCAGCAGTCGGCCAGGAAGCGCAGGTCCTCGCCGCTGGGGGCCAGCTTGAAGGTGCGCCACACCTGCAGCACGAAGTCGCTGGCCAGGT
>JBILDP010000170.1:0-4870 GCA_044352535.1 Prochlorococcaceae cyanobacterium | reverse complement strand
CTGGGCGGGCACGTCCGCCGCACACCAACCATCGGGGCAGGGCAGCAGGGCCAGCCGCTGGCGCTGCCAGCCGTTATCGGCACCGGGATCAGGCCACGTAGGGGCCCGCAGCAGTGAGACACCAAGCAAGCCAGGGCCGGCCGATACCCCCTGGGGGCCATCCAGCAGCACGGCCAGATCTCCTCCACCCTGGCCGTCCCGACCAGCCTCTGCCGCCCGGGCCTTCCCACGGCGATCAGCACCGGCACTGGCCATCCAGCTGATCACCGGCAGCTCCCAACGCACCTGCTCCCGTGCCGTGCGCGGAGCCGTGGGCCGTTCAATCACACCACCACTGGTGTCGGCTGCCCATCGCGGGGCCGCCGCGGCCAACGGCAACTCCAGTCGCAGCAGTTCATGGCGCTGGCGCCAGTCAACGCTCAGCACCAGCTCCAGCCAGGGACTGCCGGCCAGCAAGCGCCCCTGCAGGCGCACCGCGCTGCGGCCGCACTGCCCACGCCACACAAAGCTGGCGCAGAGAGGGCCTTGCTCGACCCACTCGGGGGGCTCAGGCCACGTCCATGGCAACGACTCATCGCGGTAGTGGGCAGACAGATCCCAGGCATCCCAGAACTCCCCCTGATCGCGGTAGCGGCACCAGCGCAGCGGTTCTGACAGCAGGGGCACGCCATCGCTCCCCCAGAGCTGCTCCAGCCCGGCCGCACCCAGCTGAAAACCCACCAGACCATTGCTGCAACGGGAACCGCTGATCTGCACCGGGTGTTCCGGCTTGTCGAGACGAGACACCGCAGGAGGTGCTGTCACCGCTCGGGCAGATGGACGCTCTCCTGCCGGTGGGCCTGGAGGGTGCCACTCCAGCCGTTGGGCCTCCACCCCCGCAAGCGGTGGAAGCTGCACCCACTGGCCGCCAGCCGCCGCTGGCTGGGCGGGCAGCGGAGACCCGGGAGCCTCCCAGATGCCCGCCGGCAACCGCAGCGTGCGGCGGCGCGCCTGCAGGGGCTGAAGCTGGGCCACCCACCAGGCTCGCCAGCCGAGTGCAGGGGTGGGAGCGGGGGCAGCGTGGCAGCCGGAAGCAGGGGCTTCAAGCCAGTGCAGGAGGGCCTGATCGCGCTGGTGTACAGCCGCCCGGCGGGCGGAACGCCACTGGGGCTCGGCCTGGTCAAACACCTCTGGAATCGACGTACCCGGCAGGATGTCGTGGAACTGCTGAAACAGCAGCGGGCGCCAATCGGCAGCGGCCCCTGGATCCGGCCCCTCCGGGCAGCCCCTGTTTGCGGCCAGCACACCGGCCAGATCGGCTTCGCGCAGCAGCCGCTCCAGGGTGCGATTGTGCCGTTTCTGATCGGGCCTGCTGGTGGCGCAGCCCCGGTGCAGCTCCAGGTAGAGCTCATCGCGCCACACCGGCAACTGGGAGGCCAGCGGCTCCAGCTGCGCCAGATAGCTCCGCAAACTGCCATGTCGTTGCGGAGCAGCGACGCCCTGCTGGGCCCAGAGCTGCAACTGCTCCAGCATTTCGGCCGTGGGGCCGCCGCCGTGATCGCCCACCCCTGGCAGCCACAGGGCCTGGGGCACACCCGTGGCCCGCTGCCAGTCGAGCCGGTAGGTCTCCATCGCCACTGGATCGCCATCAGTGCCGATCGGGGCCGTCATCAGCACCAGCAGCTCCGCGCCATCGCGACCCCGCCAGCGGAACAGCCGATGGGGGAAAGGATTGGTGGCATTCCAGGCGAGCTTGTGGGTGCAGAACCAGCGCACCCCGGTAGCCGCCGCCACCGCGGGCAGACCGGCGCCGAAGCCGAAGCTGTCGGGCAGCCAGGCGAGCTCATGGCGCAGCGTGGGGAAGGTCGTCCGGCTGTACGCCTGCCCCTCCTCAAACTGGCGCAGGAGCGAGGCGGTGCTGATCAGCACGCAGTCGGTTTCAACCCAAGGGCCGTTGATCGGCTCAAAGCGCCCGGCCGCCACCGCTGCCGCGATGGCGGCCATCAGAGCCGGCCGATGCTGCTGCAACCAGGCATAGAGGGCCGGGGTGGAGTGGGCGAAGTGGAGCTGGGGGAAGCGCTCCATCAAGGCGAGGGCTGAACCGAAGGTGCGCTCGGCTGCCTGCCAGGTGTCGGCCACGGGCCACAGCCAGGCCAGATCGAGGTGGGCATGGCCGAGCACATGGAAGCCCGCGTCGGCGGGGGCCGCAGGGGGCTGACCCGCTGCCTCCCGCAGCGTCACCAGCTGCCGCCGCGTGTCGGCCAGCAGCCCGGCTGGATCAGCCGGATCGAGGGGTTCAAGCTCGATCCGGCTGTGGATCAATGCTCCGTCGTCGTGCAGGGGGCTGCGCAGCCGCAGCTCCAGCCGCAGGGGCGCACCCCGCCACCAGCGGTCGGGGAGCGACCACCGGCAGGCCGTGTCGAAGAGGTCACCCTCATGCACCAGCTGGCCGTCCACCCGCAGCTGCACCGCGTCGGCCCACCAACGCAGCACCAGCCGGGCGCGGGCCACCGCTGGCGCCCCCGCACCCGAACCATTCGCTGGACCTGAGCCCTGGCCCTGCAGGTCCGTCCAGGCCGGAGGGCAGGCGAGCTCCAGATGCAGAACCCACCACAGCCCCCCCCGGGGCCAGATCACCAGACCGCGCTGATGCCAATCGGGCCGATGGCGTGCACCCCAGGGATGGGCGAGAGCACTGGCGAGCTCCCCATCGGGCTGGGGGCAGCACCACAGGGGCTGAAGGTCCCAGCTCGAACGTGACTGAAACGTTTCAATCCGGTGCGGCTGCCCTGGGTCCTGGGCCTCAGGCATCTTTGGATGGCGTGCCAAGTCCATAGGATGATGCGGCTGCCGCTGGGTCGGCCAGGCCCGCCGAGGCGCCTGTCACTCCCCGACATCCGTCGCGTCCAGACCCACCAGCTCTCCCGCTTTCTCCCCAGGCCGAACCATGCTCGCCCTCAAGATCTCGGTTTATTCGGTCGTCTTCTTCTTCATCGGGATCTTTGTGTTCGGCTTCCTGGCGAGCGACCCCAGCCGCACCCCCAGCCGCAAGGACCTCGAGGAGTGATCCAGGGCAGCCCATCGGGCTTCCTGCTCAGGCAGCCCAGCAGCTGGCGCAGACCTCCCACATCCCACCTCTGGACCATGGGATAGTCAGCTGCTGAGCACCGGCTGGTCACCTTCCCGTTGATGGCACGGCACGGTCGCGTTTCAGGGTTTCGCAGTTTCAGCGCAGCGTTTGCCCTGTTGGTTGCAAGCGGAGCGGTGGATCTGCCCCGCGCGCTGGCTCAGCCACTGGAGCAGAAAACGCCTGAGGCAACAACCGCCGAATCGGCCGAAACAGCTCCCTCCGGCGCTGCGGAGTTTGTTCTGATTCGAGCTGATCAGCAGAGCTACGACCGCCAGCTGGGTCGGGCCCTGGCCAGCGGCAACGTGGAGGTGGTGATTCGGGGCTGGCGCCTCTGGGCTGATCAACTTGAATACGCCGAATCCAGCCGCAGCGTGCGGGCCAGCGGCCGGGTGCGACTGCAGAGGGGCGATCAATACCTGCAGGCCAGCAGCCTGCGCTACAGCGACTGGGAAGGCAGCGGCGAGCTGCTCGACGTCTACGGCGTGATCGATCGCGACACGTTGCCGGGAGCCGTGCGAGCGGGCTCCGACACCAACCAGGCCCCCGGAGCGGAGACGACGGCGCGCCCGGATTTTGTCTGTCCGCCACTCGTCGCCCATCCTCAGCAGAGCTCGGCCCTCCATCTGCTGCCCCCAGGCCGCCAGCCCCTGCCCACCATTGCGGCACCACAGGGCTGTGCCGGAGCCGATTCAAGCCGGGCCCCTCGATCCTTGCGTGAACGACTCAATGAGGTGGCCCTGGGTCCAGGGCCCACGCCCACGCCCGCTCCACCCGCTGCCGCTTCAACGCCCCCCGCCCCAACACAGAACGTCCGCGACGTGCGGTTTCAGCAGAGTCTTGACACCTCCATCAAGCTCGACCTGGCCGCCGTGATTGACACGGTGGACACCGAAAACAACAGCCCCGCCGGTGGTCGGTTCCGCCCCAGCAAAGGCCCGAAGGGCTCCATCACGCGGATTCGCTTTCAAAGCTCCCGCCTGACCATGCAGGGCGATCGCTGGACGGCCGCCGAGGTGGCCTTCACCAACGACCCCTTCACCCCCGCCAACTCCTGGACCATCGCCCGGCAGGTGACCGCCGTGCTGGATCGCCCCAGCGGGGTGACCCGGATCAATGCCGGCAGCAGCCGGATCGTGCTCGACCAGCGCCTCTCGATCCCCGCCATCACCAGCAGCACCATCGGAGAAGACGAGATTCCTGTGGTGATCGATGCCGACAAACAAGACCGCGACGGCGTCTATCTGGGCTACAACCTTCCGCAGATTCGCTTCGGCGAGAAAGGCCGTCTGAAGCTCCAACCTCAATTCCTGGTGCAGCGCACGCTGGAAGGAAAAACCAGCAGCTACATCGAACCAGGCAAAGGCCTGGGGAGCCCCACAGTTGAACAATCCATGAAGGCTGGCGATGCCTTTGGTCTGGATGCACTGCTGGATGTGCCGTTCGCGGGGATGCAGTTGAATGCCGATCTGAGCATCTCCACGTTCAACCCCGACAACTTCGCCAGCGGCACCCGCAGCATCGCCAGCCTCAGCAAGCCACTCGGACTCAGCTGGGCGCCGTCGGCAACGGCAAGCCTCTTCGGGGGTTACCGCGAGCGCATCTACAACGGCAGCCTCGGCCTGCAGAACCTGATCTGGTCGTATGGGGGAAGGCTCTCGGGCAGCAGCACCATTCAGCTCGCAGGCCCACCACGCGCTCACGCCACCTCCACGGCAGACGAGCAAACGCACCATGCACCTGAGGAGCCGACATTGACGGGCC
>JBILDP010000027.1:0-16015 GCA_044352535.1 Prochlorococcaceae cyanobacterium | reverse complement strand
TGCTCCAGCGGCCATGAACCAGGCGCCGATGGTCCACGCCCTCAAGCCAACCGCTGGACAGTCCACGCGAAAAGGCCAGTTCCAGGCTCCGGCATTGCTCTTCAGCCGCCTGAACCTCGTCGTGGGATGGGGCAGGAGCCTCAACGCTGCCCCCATCCAGCCGGTCGAGGGTCTGGCGATAGGCCTGCGTAACCGCGGCGACATACGTCGCCTCCTTGAGCCGGCCCTCGATCTTGAGGCTGGCGATTCCCAGGTCGGCCAGCTGCGGTAGCAGCTCCCAGGCAGCCAGATCCTGGGGGGAGAGCAGATAACGCTGTTCTCCGAGATCACGCTCCTGGCCATCCACGATCAGCTGGTAGGGCAGCCGGCAAGCCTGGGCACACTCACCGCGGTTGGCGCTGCGCTGGCCAAGGGCCTCACTGGTGAGGCACTGGCCCGAATAGGCCACACACAGGGCGCCATGCACAAACACCTCCAGGGGCATGGCCAGGTGGCGCTCCCTGAGCTGGCTCTGGATACGGCCGAAATCCTTGAGGCTCAGCTCCCGGGCGAGCACCACCTGCCTGCAGCCCAGGGCAGCGGCCTGAGCCACGCCGGCCGTGCTCGTGATCGACATCTGCGTGGAGGCGTGGATCGCAAGCTCCGGGGCCAGTTCCCGGGCCAGGAGGGCCACACCGATGTCCTGAACGATCAGGGCGTCAATTCCCGCAGCGGCTGCGGCACACACCAGCTCAGCCGCCTCCTGCAGTTCAGCGGGAAACACGAGCACATTGAGGGTGAGGTAGGCCTTGATCCCGCGGCGATGAAGCCAGTCGGCGATCGCGGGCAGCTCCGAACGCTGGAAATTGGCAGCCCGCATGCGGGCGTTGAAGCCATCCACGCCGAAGTACACCGCATCCGCCCCGTTGGCCGCGGCGGCCTCCATGGCCGGCCAGTGGCCGGCGGGGGCCAGAAGCTCGGGCACACCCGCCTTCATGGCTGCAGTCGCTGGGCAGGCTCAAAGGTCTGAAGAGCCTCGGCAGTGCCCTCAAAGCGCCAGTGCCAGGGCTCGTAACTCACACCCTGGGGGTTGTTCTCGGGAAAGGAGAGCACGAAGTGATGGCGGGCTGCATGGGCCTGCAGCCAACGAAAGGCCGGGGTGGCGGCAAAGTCCGGTGAAAGGTTGGTGGCGGGAGCCCTGCCGTCGCCAAGATCCACCGCGTAGCCGGTGCTGTGCTCGGAGAAACCGGGAGGTGCGCTCACCCGAGCACGCTGACGGGCACTCTGGGCCCGTTCCGATTTGACGTCGAAGAAGAGCTGTTTCTGCAGTGCGATCGAGCGGAAGGCACTCAGCACCACGAGATCCACCCCATCGGCGGCGGCAGCCCGCTGCATGGCCAGCAAGGCCTCGGCAGCCTCGCGATGCAGCTTCAGGCCCGGAGCGATCGTGACCAGATCGGCGCTGGTGGCTTCGGCGAAGGCGAAGTGACCCAGCAAACGGCCATCAGCACTGAGTCGGGCATTCAGGCCGGCCACCGGTGGTGGCGCCAGCCAGCGCCGCAGGGGCTGCTGGAACACCAGCGCCAGAGCCACTGCCACGAGGCCGCTGCCGGCGGCAGCGAACAGCAGACGCTGACGCCAGAGGGGCCGTGCCGGGCGCAGGGCCACGACCCGCCGGGCTTCGGGGATCTCGTCGGCAGGAGATGGGGCAATCGACAGGCGTTGGGGCCTGGTTCCACGCAGGGAGCGCTGCTGCGATCGTTTTGCCCCGATCAACCCCTTGCCCCCACGGCCAATACAAAACCCGTGAAGATCCTAGGCGGGGAGCCAGGATTGACCAGCAGCACCCCAATCATCGGTGTTAGCTTCCAGCCCACTTCCTGACTGGCGGAGCGGTTTTCGATGTTGCGTGTCGCGGTGGTGGGCGGCGGTCCGAGCGGTTCCTGCGCCGCCGAGGTGCTGGCCAAGGCAGGCATCGAAACCTGGATCTTCGAGCGCAAGCTCGACAATGCCAAACCCTGTGGCGGGGCGATTCCCCTCTGCATGGTGGCCGAGTTCGACCTGCCCGAGTCGATCATCGACCGCAAGGTACGCAACATGAAGATGATCTCCCCCTCCAACCGCGAGGTGGACATCAATCTCGAGAACGAGAACGAGTACATCGGCATGTGCCGCCGGGAGGTGATGGATGCCTTCCTGCGCAACCGCGCCGCTGAGCTGGGAGCCCACCTCGTGAACGGCCTCGTCACCAAGATCGACACCGGCGTGAACCGCCAGGGCCCCTACACCCTCACCTACTCCGACTACGCCTCCGGGGAGGCCACCGGTGAGACCAGGACCCTGGAGGTGGATCTGATCATCGGCGCCGACGGCGCCAACAGCCGCGTGGCCAAGGCCATGGATGCCGGCGACTACAACGTGGCCATCGCTTTCCAGGAGCGGATCAAGCTGCCGCCCGAGGAGATGAAGTACTACGAGAGCCTGGCCGAGATGTACGTGGGCACCGATGTGTCCCCCGACTTCTACGCCTGGGTGTTCCCCAAGTACGACCACGTGGCCGTGGGCACCGGCACCATGCAGGAAAACCAGGCCCTGATCAAAGGACTGCAGGAGGGCATCCGCGAGCGGGCCAAGAAGCGCCTGGTCAACGGCGAAGTGATCAAGGTGGAAGCCCACCCCATCCCGGAGCACCCTCGCCCCCGCCGGGTGGTGGGTCGCATGGCCCTGGTGGGAGACGCAGCCGGATATGTGACCAAGAGCTCGGGCGAAGGCATCTACTTCGCAGCCAAGAGCGGCCGCATGTGCGCCGAGCAGATCGTGGAGGCCAGTGCCGGCGGCACCAAAGTGCCCAGCGAGGCCGACCTCAAGAAGTATCTGAAGAAGTGGGACCGCCAGTACGGCGCGACCTACAAGGTGCTGGAGATCCTGCAAAACATCTTCTACCGCAACGACGCAGCCCGCGAAGCGTTCGTGGAGATGTGCGATGACAAGGATGTGCAGAGACTCACCTTCGACAGCTACCTCTACAAGCGGGTGGTGGCGATGAATCCCTGGCAGCAGCTGAAACTCACCTTCCTCACGCTGGGGGCAGTCCTGCGTGGCAACGCCCTTGCCCCATCGGGCTACAAGCCTGTGGACAGCGCGGTGCGCGAGGACAGTGAAGTGAACGCCATGCTCGCGGTGAGCACAATCAAAGGCGGCATCCGCGTTGGCGCCCAGAAATCAGAAGCCAGGTCCAAGGCCGCTGAACCCGGGCGGGAGCCGGTGCTGGCGAGCAAGGGCTGAAGACCCCACGCCCCCTCCCAGCAGGCCCCCGCTGTGCGGGGGCTTTTTTTGTTGTGGTCCGATGCTGGGGCGCTCAGCCGCTGATACGGCTGAAATCAGCCAGCACTGAAGACTGGTTGCGCAGCACCGCCAGCAGGTTGAGACGATTGCGCCGCACGGCAGGATCGTTGGCCATCACCATCACGCTCTGGTCGCCATCGAAGAAGGCGGCCAGGGCCGGGGCACTCTCCGCCAAGGCCGCCGCCAGGGCGGCGTAGCGCTCTTCGCTGGCGGCAGAGCCGCTGGCCAGCGGCTCAAGGCGCTCCAACACCTGGAGCATGGCGGCCTCACTGGGCTGCTCGAAGAGCGCCTGATCCACAACCCCGGCAGGGCTGAGCACAGCCTGATCCAGATCACCCTTGATGGCGAGACGGGCAGCACGGGTCACGACCGCCTGCACGGCATCCAGCTCGCCACTGCGGCGCAGCTGCACCAGCAGATCAGCCCGCTGACGCGCATCGGCTGGATCCCGCAGCAGGCGCGCCTGATCCACCGTGTCGCCTGCCACCGCCTGCACCAGATCAATCGGCACCTGCTGCTCCTCCAGCAACGAGGCGATGCGCTGACGCAGGAAGGCCCCGAGTTCGACGGCCAGGGCCTCCCCATTCACCTGGAAGTGGGGGAACAACTCGGACCAGTGAGTGGTGCATCGCAGCAGCAGGGCTTCGAGGTTGAGACGCCAGCCCCGCTGCCAGAGGATCTGCAGCAGACCATTGCCTGCTCGCCTCAGGGCATAGGGATCCGAGGAGCCGCTGGGGCGCTCACCCTTGGCAAAGATGCTCAGCAGCAACTCCAGTCGCTCGGCCAGGGCCAGCACCGCCCCCGCCACCGAGCTGGGCAGCGCGTCGCCTGCACCCTTGGGCTGGTAATGCTCCAGCACAGCCAGGGCCACGGCCCGCGGCTCGCCCTCGGCCAGCAGGTACTTGCCGCCCATCGATCCCTGGAGCTCGGGAAATTCGCCCACCATCTGACTCACCAGGTCGTGCTTGCAGAGGTGGGCGGCGCGGCGGGTGTGCTCGGCTTCGGCAGCACCGATGCCGAGTTGCTGCAACAGCACATCGACGCACCACTCCAACCGCTCCACCCGATCCAGCAGGGAGCCCAGGCCTTGCGCGAAGGTGACGCGCGCCAGCTGGTCGCGCCGGTCAATGCTGGGCACGGCCAGATCGGCCTGCACAAAAAATTCAGCGTCAGCCAGACGGGCCTTGAGCACGCGCTCGTTGCCACGTCGCACCGTGTCGGAAGCTTCAGGCCGGCCATTGCCCACGCAGAGGAAGCGCGGCAGCAGGATGCCGCGGGCCTCCAGGGCAAGGGGATCGGCACCGGCCAGATGGCTCATCAGCGGCACATAGCGCTGGTGGGCCCGCATGACGGTGCTGAGCACCTCCGGAGGCAAAGCCAGGTAGCGGTCAGCCACGGCACCCTCGATCAGAAGGGGCGCTTCCACCAGGTCGGTGAGTTCCTCGATGAGAGCCTCCGGCAGATCGGGCTCGGCGCCGAGGCGCTCAGCCTGGGCGGCAATGGCACTGGTGATGGCCGTTGCGCGGGCCTGGCGATCCACAACAACTCCTGCAGCGGCGAGCTCCTGGGCGTAGCCGCTGGCCGTGCTGATCTCCACAGGCTCGTCATGCAACCGGTGGCCGCGGCTCAGGCGCCCGGCCTGCACGAGCGGGTCGCTGCCGGGCAGTTGCACCGGCACCACCTGGCCATCGAGCAGCGCCACTAGCCAGCGCACCGGACGGGAGAAACGACACTCACCAGACCCCCAGCGCATGAAGCGCCGACCCTGCAGGCCACTGATCCAGGCGGGCACCAGAGCGGCCAGCACCTCGGCCGTGGCCAGACCCTGCTGACGCACGAGGGCGAAGACGAACGGACCCTTGGGGGTGTCACGCACCTCCAGTGCCTCCACCGACACACCGCAGCGGCTGGCAAACCCGATGGCCGCCTGGGTGGGTGTGCCTGCGTTGAAGGCCTGACCCGCCGGTGGGCCCTTGCGCTCATCGGCGAGGTCGGGCTGGGCTTCCGGCAAACCGGCAATGAGGACCACCAACCGCCGTGGCGTGCTGGTGCACTGCACCTGGTCAAAGCTCAGCCGCTGCTCTTCCAGATCGCGCCGCACGGCCGCATCGAGCTGGGGCAGCGCCAGGCGGGCGAAGTCGGCAGGCAGTTCCTCGGTTCCGATCTCCAACAGAAAGGTCGACACGGAACAGCAGGCGGGAGCCGACAACTTTATGGAGCCGCTGGAGGTACGCCCTTGCCCCACTGCCGTTCGCTACGGTCGGGGACGACTCAAGGGTTGCCGTGAGCGTCAGCGCCGTGAACATTCAGGCCGAGAACAGCAAGCCGGTTGAGCCCACCAAGTTTGAAAAGCTCAAGGCCGGCAGCGGCCACCTGCGCGAACCGCTGCTGAGCGAGCTCGGCAACGACGCCCCCAACTTCACTGAGCCGGCCGTCCAGATCCTCAAGTTTCACGGCAGCTACCAACAGGACAACCGCGACAACCGCCAGAAGGGCCAGGACAAGGACTGGCAGATGATGCTGCGCCTGCGCAACCCCGGCGGCCGCATTCCAGCCGAGCTCTATCTGGCCATCGACGAGCTTGCCGATCGGCTCGGCAACGGCACCCTTCGGGCCACCACCCGCCAGGCCTTTCAGATGCACGGAGTGCGCAAGGAGAACCTCAAGGAGGTGATCGGCACGATCGTGCGCTGCATGGGTTCCACCCTGGCGGCCTGTGGCGATATCAACCGCAACGTGATGGCCCCGGCGGCCCCGTTCAGCCGCGGCGCCTATCCCGCCGCCCGCCAGCTCGCCGACGACATCGCCGATCTGCTGGCACCCCAGGCCGCCGAAGGCTCCTACCTCGATCTCTGGGTAGACGGAGATCTCAGCTATCGCATCAAGCCCAGCGCCCCTGTGAAAGCGGTGAAGGCGCGCCAGAGTGAGGGCAAGGTGTTCAGCGGCGATGGGGCTGAGCCGCTGTACGGCGGCACCTATCTCCCCCGCAAATTCAAGGTGGCGGTGACCGTGCCGGGCGACAACTCGGTGGATCTGCTCACCCAGGACATCGGCCTGGTGCTGTTCTGCGATCCCCAGGGCCGGCCCCAGGGCGCCAATGTCTATGTGGGCGGCGGCATGGGCCGCACCCACAACAAGGAGGAGACCTTCGCCCGCACCGCCGACCCGCTCGGCTACGTGGCCCACGAGCACATCCTCGACCTGATGCAGGCGATCGTGGCCCTGCAACGTGATCACGGCGACCGCCAGCAGCGCCGCCACGCACGGATGAAGTACTTGATCCACGACCGTGGCATCGCCTGGTTCCGCCAGGAGTTGCAGCAGTCGTATTTCGCCCATCCGATCAAGGGCCTGCGCAATGAGCCCAAGGCCAGACTGGAGGACTATCTGGGCTGGCATCGCCAGAGCACGGGCCTCTGGTTCGTGGGACTGCCAGTGCTGTGCGGTCGACTGGCAGGGGAGCTGAAGACAGGCCTGCGGCGATTGGTGGACACCTACAAGCTGGAGGTGCGCCTCACGCCCAATCAGGACCTGCTGCTCTGCAACATCGGCACAGCCCAACGCAGCACGATCCGCGCTGAACTCAGTGCCCTGGGCTTTGACACGCCTGAGGCACCGCCTCTCCTGGCACGCCATGCCATCGCCTGCCCGGCCCTGCCGCTCTGCGGCCTGGCCGTCACCGAAGCCGAGCGGATTCTCCCGGCGGTGCTCGATCGGCTCGACACCCTGCTGCAGCGGCTGAGCATCTCCAAACCGGTGCTGGTGCGCATGACCGGCTGCCCGAATGGCTGCGCCCGGCCCTACATGGCCGAGATCGGTCTGGTGGGCAGTGGGGTCGATCAGTACCAGCTCTGGCTCGGCGGCACCCCCAACCTGAGCCGCCTGGCCGAGCCCTATCTCGAGAAGATGCCCCTGGAGGAGCTGGAGGCCACGTTGGAACCACTGCTGCGGGCCTGGCAGGAGGCAGGAGGGCGACGCAGCCTGGGGGATTTTGTGGTGAAGAGCGGCCGCCCAGCCGTGGAGGCACTGCTCAGCGCAGCCTGATGGCCGGGCGCACCCCCCACAGACCGCAAAGATCAGACCCTGGACAGCCCAGCACTGGCCGCGGCACATGCCCTGCACGCTCCTGGTTGCCCCTGCTGGTGCTGCCATTCATCGGCCTGGGCTGGGGCAACCACGCCGCCCAGGCTCGCAACCAGCCACCAGGTCCCGCTTCGAGGCCGACCGTCTACGACCCAGCCCCCACAACCTGCCAGGCAGACAACATCCGCAAGGCCTTTGCCCGCCAGCTTGAGCCCTTTGCCGACCAGCCCGAAACCGTGCTGCAGCACTTGCGCAAGGTTCAGCTCCAGCTCACGGTGGCCAGCCTGCAGCGTTGTGTGGCCAAGGGACTGATGGATGAGGCCACAGCCAGGGCCCTGGCCGCTGAGCTGCTGGGAGATCAGGTCCCAGGCACGTCTATCCGCCCATAGTGGGCTTGGCTCTGCCCCTGCCTCCAGGCCCAGAGTTGATCCCCCCAGCTGAAATGCCACCACTCATTGGGGTGCTGGTTGAACCCCGCATGAGCCATCGCCTCCCGCAACCAGCAGCGGTGCTGATGCCACTGCAGGAAGCGCTCGCGTGCCCTCTCATCCACGCTGGCCTCGGCCTGCACCAGCCAGTGGTCAGGTTCTGAGACCGGGCCGATCGTGTCGATGGCTGAACCCATCGCCAGCAGCTGGCCGCTGGCTTGATCAGCGAGGGTGAGGTCCACGGCGCCGCCGGTGCTGTGCGGCGGTGGCGCACCAAGGTCGGCGTTAGGCGGTGCCCAAAACCGGCCCACCTCAGCCACCACCGCGTCGCGTTGCGGTCCCTGCTGAGCCGGATCGATTCCTCGCTCGCGGCAGGTTTCAACAATCGCGTGCTCGACCATGAAGGCCTGAACCGCCAGAGGCCGCCAGCCATCAAAGATCGCCAGCCTCAACCCGGGACGCTGTTGTTGCAGATGGTGCTGAGCCTGCAGCAGGCGGTTCACCACCTGTTGGCGCAACTGGAACGGGCCGCCCCCCCCAGAGCCATAGGGTGCCCCGAGGGCTTGATAGGGATGGGGCTCCAGCCGCAGCAACGCTGGTGGCAGAACCACAAGGGGCTCACCGCAATCGGCGATCGGCAGGTGGTTCCAGGGGCGCAGAGGCATCAATTTCGGCGCGACTGTGGCTGCGGGTAAGGGACGTCGGGAGAGTGACGTCGAGACGGTGATGTTGAGACGGTGATGTCGAGACGGTGATGACGGCTCCCAGGGTTGTGTCGAGCAGATCAGGGGCCAGAGCTCAGTTGAGCCTGCCGGTCTGGCCACTCAGCCGGCGGCGGCTGTCGGCCAGGGCCTGGCGCAGGCCGGGGTGGCGGCTGAGGGTTGGATCGTCGGCGGTGATCGCCTGGGCGACAGACCGGGCACGCTCCAGCACCTCACCATCCTCGGTGAGGCTGGCCAAGGCCAGATCCGGCAGGCCGCTTTGCCGGGTGCCCAGCACCTGACCGGGGCCTCGCAGGCGCAAGTCCATCTCAGCGATCTCGAAGCCGTCGGTGGAGCGCACCAGCACCTCCAGTCGCTGGCGCGCCTGGGCATTGCGACCGTCGTTGATCAGCAGGCAATGGGAGGCGGCAGCACCGCGGCCCACCCGGCCCCTGAGTTGGTGGAGCTGGGCGAGGCCGAAGCGATCGGCGTGCTCGATCACCATCGCGCTGGCCTCCGGCACATCGACCCCAACCTCCACCACGGTGGTGCTCACCAGCACCTGGGTCATCCCCATGGCAAAGGCGCTGATGGCGGATTGCTTGTCGGCACTGCTCAGGCGGCCGTGCAGGAGACCCACCGCTAGATCCGGAAACACCTCCTCGTCCAGCTGGCGGTGTACCTCCACCGCCGAACGCAGATCAAGCTTTTCCGACTCCTCCACAAGCGGCAGCACCACATAGGCGCGCTGGCCCTTGGCCACCTCTTCTCGGATCAGGGCATAGGCCTCCTGCCGCTGACCACCCGTGAGCAGTTGGGTGCGAATGGGGGTGCGCCCTGGCGGCAGTTCATCGATCTGACTCACCTCCAGATCACCATGCAGCGACAGGGCCAGGGTGCGCGGAATCGGGGTGGCCGTCATCGTGAGCAGGTGGGGCTGGAGTCCCTTGCTCAGCAACCGGTCGCGCTGCTGAACCCCAAAACGGTGCTGCTCATCCACCACCACCAGACCCAGCCGCGCAAACTGCACCGGGTCTTCGAGCAGGGCATGGGTGCCCACGAGCAGGTGGAGATGGCCATTGGCCAGATCGGTCAGCAGTTCGCGGCGCCGCCGTGCCGGGGTGGAGCCGGTGAGCAGGGCACAGCTCACATGCAGCTGGGGCAACCAGGCGCACAGCTTGGCGTAGTGCTGTTCGGCCAGCACCTCGGTGGGCGCCATCAAGGCGCCCTGGCACCCCGCATCAATGGCCGTGAGCAGCGCGGCAATGGCCACCACGGTCTTGCCACTGCCCACATCCCCCTGAACCAGCCGTGCCATCGGCTGATCACGGGCAAGATCGGCCCGGATCTCTTCCAGCACCCTCTGCTGGGCTCCGGTGAACCCGAAGGGCAACAGCGCCAGGAAGCGTGCCACCAGTCCATCGCCGGCCACCGGTGCAAGCGGCGGCGCCTGGCGACTGGTGAGCTCACGGCGGCGCTGCAGCAGGCCCAGCTGCAGCATCAGAAATTCATCGAACACCAGCCGCTGACGGCTGCGGCGGAGCTGGTCGGCGTTGGCTGGAGCGTGAATTTGGCTGAGGGCAACCGGGCGCTCCAGCAGCTCCTGTTCCCGCCGTACGGCTTCGGGCAAGGGATCCCCCCAGCGCTGCACCATGGGCAGCACCGCCGCCACGGCCTGGCGGAGGCGATCGGCACCCAGCCCTTCCGTCAGCCCATACACCGGGATCAGCCGGCCGATCTGCTGGGAGCGCACCGGTGCCTGCGGACTCTCCAGCACCTCGATCAGGGGATCCTGAAAAGCGGGGCCATAGGGGCTCTCCTTCACCAGGCCACTCACAGCCACGGTGGCACCTGCAGGAAACTGGCGCTGCTGGGTCTTGAGCCAGGCCGGGCTGGCGAAGCGCTTACCCGCGAAAAAACGACTCACCCGGATCCGGCCGGTGCTGTCGGCCAGCTGCAGCTCCAGGATCGAGAGGTTGGGATTGCGGGGACTTGTGAAGGCATGGCAACGCCGCACAGCGGCCACGATTGTGGCGGTGCGGCCCACTTCCAGGCCGCTGATCCGCACCAGGTTGGCGTAGTCGAGGTAGTCACGCGGGTAGTAATGCACCAGATCCCGCACCACAAAGAGGCCGAGCTGGGCCAAGCGCGTGGCGGTGCGCGGGCCCACGCCTTTGATCTCCGAGAGCGGCGTGTCGGGTTCAAGGCTGGGCACGTGCCGCTGGCCATGGGGCACTGCGGCGCTGGGCGTGCCGGTGTCGCCAGCGGGGGGAATCGGGCTGTTCAGCAACCGCAGGCGCGGCGGTGGAGGCGGCGCTGGAGGCTGCAGCCGCCGGCGCACGTCGTGAAGGTGCTGCCTGCACTGCCGCACCAGGTTCTGACGCTGGCTCGTGTTCAGCTCGCCGTAGCCGGCAAAGGCTGCCGCCAACCGCTGTTGGGCATCTCCCTCCAGCACCACCGCGCCAGGCAATTGCAGGGCTGCCTCAGGGGGCTGGCGCAGGCTGCGGGCGAGGAAGGCACTGAAGCGTTCCTGCCGGCCGAGCAGGTCGACAAAACCACGATCGACCTCGAGTTGCAGAGCCTGCTGAAGGGTGCGGACCCAGGTCTCCAGGCTGGCCAGAGCCGCTGGCCCCGCACTCAGCTCGGTGTGCTGGCGATGTCCTGCAGCCACAGCTGTTCCGCCTCAAGCACCTGAACGCGCCGCTGCAAGCGGCGGCTGAGCTCCGCCATTCTGCGTACCTCCTGGCGGTGCTGGCGCCAGCGACTGCGGCAGGTGCGCAGCGGAGGCAGCACCTGCTCCAGGTCGGTGGGTCGCAGCAACACGGCTAAGGCCTCCAGACCCATCACCGGTAGCCGGATCAGATTGGCGGGAGCCTGCTGGAGCTCAAGCCTGCCCTGGCATGCGGCTTCCAGCAGGCTCAGGGGCAGCAGACTGCGACTCAGCCCCAGGCGCAGCAACTCCACGTTGATGGCGTGCGAAAGATTGCGCAGCCGACGGGCAAGCGCCCCTTCAAAACCATCCAGCCACACGAGCAGGGCCCCGGGTTCGCGCGGCAACTGGCCCTGATCCCAGGGGGCTGGGGTAGCTGGCTCGGTCCTTCCGTCCGCGGTGTCGTCTGGAAGCTCCTCCAGGTGCTCCACCACGGCGTTGAACGCCTCGATCAATCCGGATGACAACTGGTCCTTGTCAGTGGCAGTGGAGTGGTCGACCGAGCCGGGGCGCTGCTCCTCGCCCTCGCCCACCATCAGCTGAGCCATCAGCGGGGAATCGCCCGCAACAAGGTTGATCGGCGGGTGCAGGCCCAGATGGATCGAGCCGGCAGGCTCCCCTTCCCCATCCCCGGCGCTGGGCAAATCGGCGCCCAGGCCTTCCAGCCATTGCCGGCGATGGTGGTGGCGCTCGGCAATCCGTTCGCGAGCCTGCTGGGCTGCGAGCTGAGCCACCTGCTCCACGGTGAGCAGACTGCAGGCCCGGCGTACCAGCGTGCGCAGGCGCCGATGCAACTGGTGTCGCTGGTGCGGTTCCATCGCCTGGTAGCGATCGGGATACACCTCGGTGGCCAGCACAAAACAGGCCTGCTGAACAGTGTTCAGCAGGCCATCACGCAGCACCTGGAGATAGAGGGCAAGATCGCGATAGAGCTCCGGATTACTCGTGGAGCGCTGCTGACGCAGCCGTTCGAGCTGCTGCTGAGCATCCCGAAGGCTGTCGACCATCGCGCTGACAGGGAAGGGGGCGAGGCCGATCAGGCCGCCTGCATGGCAGCCACTTCAGCGGCGAAATCCATCTTCTCAACCTCGATGCCCTCGCCGAGGTTGAAGCGCACGAAGCGGCGCACCTGGATATTTTCACCCACCTTGCCAGCCACCTGCTTGACCATCTCGCCAACGGTCATGGAGCTGTCCTTGATGAAGGGCTGATCCATCAGAGCCATCTCCTTGAGGCGCTTGCCGATACGACCTGCCACGATCTTCTCCTTCATCTGATCGGGCTTTCCAGCCAGGTCGTCGCGCCCCATCTCGATCTGCTTTTCGCGATCGGCCACCTCAGAGGGGATCTCCTCCACGGTCACATAGTCGACCGAAGGGCAAGCAGCGATCTGCATGGCCACGTTGCGCAGCAGCTCCTGGAAGATCTCGCCGCGAGCCACGAAGTCGGTCTCACAGTTGACCTCCACCAGCACACCGACGCGGGCGCCGGTGTGAATGTAGGAGCCGATGGCGCCCTCAGCGGCGGTGCGACCGGACTTCTTCTCGGCACTCGCGATGCCCTTCTGGCGCAGCCACTCGATCGCCTTCTCGGTATCGCCGTTGGTCTCGGCGAGGGCCTTCTTGCAGTCCATCATCCCCGCGCCGGTCTTGTCGCGCAGGTCTTTAACGAGCTTCGCTGAAATCTCAGCCATGACGTTTGATTGAAAAGAGGATTGAATGCGTGTTGGGGCTCAGAATCGCCTCTGGCGATCAGGCCTCGTCGTCACGGCCCTGGTCATTGGCACCGTGGCGGCCTTCGTTGATGGCATCGGCAAGACGACCGAGCACCAGCTGCACCGAGCGGACCGCGTCGTCGTTGCAGGGAATGGGCACGTCGCAGAGGTCGGGATCACAGTTGGTGTCGAGCATCGACACCAGGGGAATGTCCAGCTTGCGGGCTTCCAGCACGGCGTTGGTCTCACGACGCTGGTCCACCAGCACCACCACGTCGGGCAGGCGGCGCATGTTCTTCAGACCGCCCAGGTACTTCTGCAGACGCTCCAGCTCTCGGCGGAGCACGGCCGCCTCCTTCTTGGGACGCATGGCGATGGCACCGGACGACTCCATCCGCTCCAGATCCTTGAGGCGATCGATTCGAGCTCGCATCGTGGTCCAGTTGGTGAGCATGCCGCCCAGCCAGCGCTGATTCACGTAAGCGGCACCGCAGCGGGTGGCTTCCTGGGCAATCACCTCGGAGGCCTGCTTCTTGGTGCCCACGAACAGGAAGCGCTTGCCGCTGCGCGCGGCACTGCGGACCCACTTGTAGGCGTTGTTCATGCAGACGGCGGTCTGCACGAGATCAATGATATGAACCCCGTTGCGCGCGCAGTAGATGTAGCGCGACATCTTGGGATTCCAGCGGCGCGTCTGGTGCCCGAAGTGGGCACCCGCCTCCATCATTTCGGCAAGGGTTACAACAGCCATGTCAGTTGGGGTTTCGGGTTCGCCTCCACCTGCCAGGAACCACGGGCAGCAGTCCCCCTGCGGAGGAGCGACTGCGCTCAGCGGCACCCGAAACGTGCAGGTGTGCGGAGTGAAGGTTTACAAGCGCACCCTATCAAAAGGGTGGGAGCGGCCCTCAGCTGGCAGCGGCCCTCAGGCCAGGCCTGCCTGGCGAGCCTCGGCGAACAGAGCACGCACACCGATGCGATTGAGCGGCAGGCGGAGCAGCTCCATGGCCAGGCCAGGCTTGCCATGGCGGATCAGCCAGGCCAGCAGCGGCCGAAGGGAGCGCTCATTGATCAGACCACCGAGGCACAGCAGTTCCCAGAGCAGGCGATGCAACCAGGTGAACTGAATGATCAGCCGCACCCGTCGGGTGGGGTGCTTGCGGAAGAACACCAGGCCCATCCGCGCCCGCTCCCGCTCCACCCTGATCAGGTCGGGAATCTGGTCAAGGCTGAGGGCCGGATGCCAGTGGTAGCCAGCTGCCTCCGGGCAGCGCACCAGACGCGTGCCCAGGCGCCGCAGCCGCTCGCCCAGTTCCAGGTCTTCCCAGCCGTAGAGGCGGAAGGCGGTGTCAAACAGACCCGCCTGTTCGAGCAACTGCCGATCAATCGCCACGTTGCCGGTGGCGAAATAGGCCCAGGAAAGATCGCGCAACTTATGGGGCTCGCTGGTGGGAGCCTCGAAATTGGCGGTGTTGACCACCGCTCCGTAGGTGAAACAGAGCCGATCGCCGTGGCGCTGCCAGTCGCGCTGCAGCGCGCGGGCATGACGGAGCAGAAACCCCGGGGTCACCACCAGATCGCTGTCGATGAACACGATCACATCACCCCGGGCCGCCAGCACTCCCCGGTTCCGCCCCTCGGCCGGACCGCCATGCTCCTGGCGGATCAGGCGCACGTGGGGCAGGGCGGATGCCTGCTGTTCAACCCACTCCACCGAGGCATCGGTGGAGCCGTCGTCGACCAGCACCACCTCATAGCCGCTGATCGGCTCACCCAGCTGCTGCTGCTCCAGGGCCCGCAGGCACTGCTGCAGGATCGGCAAGCGGTTGTAGGTGGGAATGACGACGCTGATGAACATGGGCTGAGCCAGCCTCTGGGCGAGCAGAAAAAAAGGGATCCCGCGGGATCCCTGGTCTTGGCCGTCAGCTGATGGCCTTGCTGCAATGGCCGGCAGGCCTCAGTCGGCGGCGCCGCCGTTGTTGGCGGTACCGGTCACACCGTTGCC
Organism: Prochlorococcaceae cyanobacterium; assembly: GCA_044352535.1. Classification (GTDB taxonomy): domain Bacteria; phylum Cyanobacteriota; class Cyanobacteriia; order PCC-6307; family Cyanobiaceae; genus NIES-981. Next base: position 1,053 of record JBILDP010000027.1, on the reverse strand, counting down.
AGCGCCTTCACCACGGCCATCGTTGCGGAGCTTGCGCTTCTTGAACTTACGGGCGTAGGCGCGGTTGCGCTCCTGCTTTTCCTTCTTCAGATTCCTGCGCTTGGCCATGCGGCGATTGTGGAGTGAATGTCCTTGTTCTCACCCTACTCAATGGCCTGTGCAGGTCGGACCTGCAGGCGGCCATCTTCCATCTGCACGATCCGATCCGCCACATCGAGGATGCGGGGATCGTGGGTCACCATCAACACGGCACAGCGCTGATCACGCGCCAGCCGCTGCAGCAGCTCCACCACCTCGCGGCCGCTGCGGGAGTCGAGGGCAGCAGTGGGCTCGTCGGCCAGCAGCAGGCTGGGCTGGGCCGCCAGGGCCCTGGCGATGGCGACACGCTGCTTCTGGCCGCCGGAGAGGTCGTGGGGGAGCTTGGTGAGGTGATCCGCCAGGCCCACGGCCCGCAGCCACTCCCGGGCCCGATCCCTTCGGACCCGATAACTGAGGTCGTCGAGCAGATCCGCTCCCATCTGCACGTTCTGCTCAGCGGTGAGGCAGCGGAGCAGATTGTGCCCCTGAAAAATCATGCCGATGCGCTGACGCAGCCGCTGGCGGGCGGCGCGACCAGCGCCATGGAGCTCTTCGCCGAACACCGCCACCGAGCCCTCCTGCACCTGGCGCAGGGCACCCACCAGGGTGAGCAGGGTGGTCTTGCCGCAGCCCGAGGGCCCGGTCAGCAGCACCACCTCCCCCGGGGCAATGCTGAGGTTGATGCCCTGCAACACCTGGCGCTGCATGGTGCCACTGCCAAACCAGTGGTTCAGGTCCTGAACCCGCACGGTGGGTTGACTGCTGGGTTGAGTGCTGGACTGACTGCGGGACTGCGGCATCAACTGCGGCACCAACTGAGGCATCAGAAGATCTCCGCCGGATCGGCATCGGCGAGCCGACGCATCGCCAGGGCTGCAGACCCCATGCACATCACCAGGATCATCGCAAAAACCACCAGGGAGCGGGATGCATCCATCGAAACCGGCAGGTTGGTGCCGCTGCGCACCAGGGCAT
>JBILDP010000169.1:0-4916 GCA_044352535.1 Prochlorococcaceae cyanobacterium | reverse complement strand
TGGCTCAAGCCCTACACCGACGACGCCCTGCACGAGCTGGGTGAGGCCGGCGTGAAGGATCTGGTGGTGGTGCCGATCAGCTTCGTGAGCGAGCACATCGAAACGCTCGAGGAGATCGACATCGAATACCGGGAGATCGCCACCGAGGCGGGCATCACCAACTTCCGCCGCGTGCCGGCGCTCGACACCAGCCCCGCCTTCATCCATGGCCTGGCCAACCTGGTGCAGCACGCCCTCGAGGGCCCGGAGGTGAACCTCGACCAGGCCGCCGCCCTCAACACCAAGGTGAAGCTCTATCCCCAGGACAAGTGGGCCTGGGGCTGGAACAACAGCTCCGAGGTGTGGAACGGCCGCTTGGCGATGGTGGGATTTTCCGCTTTCCTGCTGGAACTGCTCAGCGGTCGCGGCCCGCTCCATGCCCTGGGGCTTCTCTAACCAGCGATTGACCAGGCGGCGCCTGGCGCTCTCGGGCGCGCTCAGCGCAGCCCTGCTGGCCGCCAGCAGTTCCGCCTCGGGCTCCCTGGCCGAGGCCAGCGGCGGCTCCCACTGGCGCCTGGGGGTGTTCCCGGTGACCAGCTTCGCCGGCTACACCAGCCACTTCGGCACCCGCACCGGCCCCTGGGGCGGCGTGGAGCCCCACTACGGCCTCGACATCGCCGCCCCCCTGGGCTCGCCGATCCGCAACTGGTGGGGCGGGGTGGTGCAGGCCGTGCTCCACGACCGCAGCTGCGGCGTGGGCCTGGTGATCCGCTCCGGCCCCTACGAGCACATCTACTGCCACCTGGGCGGCCAGGTGAGCGGCGGCGTGTACAGCAGCGGCCCCGTGCGGCTGCAGCAGGGGCAGGCGGTGCGCACCGGCAGCCTGATCGGCCACATCGGCCTCAGCGGCCGCACCAGCGGGCCGCACCTGCACTGGGGCATGCGCCACGGCGGCCGCTGGCTCGACCCGGCGGCGGTGCTGCGGGCCATGGCCCAGGCCCGCCGAGCCCCCAAAAGCCCCACTGGCACCTAGGGTTGGGGCCCATCCGATGATGGCCCGATTGGTTGGCCTGCTGCAGCTGTGACGCTTACGCCCCTCACCCCTGCGGCCCAGTCCGCGACCGCACCCCTTTCCCAGGAGGCCCCGCAGCAGCCCGGTGAGGCGCGGCGGGTCAGCGGCGGCTACGCCCTGATGGATGCCCTGCACCGCCACGGGGTGCGGCACATCTTCGGCTACCCCGGCGGCGCGATCCTGCCGATCTACGACGAGCTGCACAAGGCCGAGAGCCGCGGCTGGCTCAAGCACATCCTGGTGCGGCACGAGCAGGGCGGCACCCACGCCGCCGACGCCTACGCCCGCGCCACCGGCCAGGTGGGCGTGTGCTTCGGCACCTCCGGCCCCGGCGCCACCAACCTGGTCACCGGCATCGCCACCGCCCACATGGACTCGGTGCCGATGGTGGTGATCACCGGCCAGGTGCCCCGCGCCGCCATCGGCACCGACGCCTTCCAGGAAACCGACATCTTCGGCATCACCCTGCCGATCGTGAAGCACTCCTGGGTGGTGCGCGATCCACGCGACATCGGCCGGATCGTGGCCGAGGCCTTCCTGATCGCCGCCACCGGCCGCCCCGGCCCGGTGCTGATCGACGTGCCCAAAGACGTGGGCGTGGAGGAGTTCGACTACGTGCCGGTGGAGCCGGGCACGGCGATTCCGGCGGGCTACAAGCTCCCGCCCCAGCCCGACCCCGCCCGCGTCCAGCAGGCCCTCGAGCTGATCCGCCAGGCCCGCCGCCCCCTGCTCTACGTGGGCGGTGGCGCCATCAGCAGCGGTGCCCACGAGCAGATCCGTCAGCTGGCCGAGCGCTTCCGTCTGCCGGTCACCACCACCCTGATGGGCAAGGGCGCCTTCGATGAGAAGCACAACCTGGCCGTGGGCATGCTGGGCATGCACGGCACCGCCTACGCCAACTTCGCCGTCACCGAGTGCGATCTGCTGATCGCCGCCGGCGCCCGCTTCGACGACCGGGTCACGGGCCGGCTCGACAGCTTCGCCCCCCGGGCCCAGGTGATCCACCTCGACATCGACGCCGCCGAGGTGGGCAAGAACCGCGTGCCCGAAGTGCCCGTGGTGGGCGATGTGAAGCTGGCCCTCGAAGCCCTGCTGGCCGCCTCCAGCGGCGACAGCAGCGAAGGCCGCACCGAGGCCTGGCTCGACCGCATCGCCAGCTGGAAGCAGCACTACCCCCTGGTGGTGCCCGCCCCCGAGGGCGAGATCGCTCCCCAGGAGGTGGTGGTCGCCCTGCGCGAGCTGGCACCCAACGCCTTCTACACCACCGATGTAGGCCAGCACCAGATGTGGGCGGCCCAGTTCCTGCACAACGGCCCGCGCCGCTGGATCAGCTCCGCCGGCCTGGGCACCATGGGCTTCGGCATGCCTGCCGCCATGGGCGTGCAGACCGCCTTCCCCGATGAGCAGGTGATCTGCGTGGCGGGCGACGCCTCGATCCTGATGAACATCCAGGAGCTCGGCACCCTGGCCCAATACCGCCTGCCGGTGAAGGTGGTGGTGCTCAACAACGGCTGGCAGGGCATGGTGCGCCAGTGGCAGGAGAGCTTCTACGAGGAGCGCTACTCCGCCTCCGAGATGACCGGCGGCATGCCCAACTTCGAGGAGCTGGCCGAGGCCTTCGGCGTGCGTGGCGTGAAGATCAGCGAGCGCAGCCGGCTCAGGGAGCAGCTGGCCGAGGCCCTGGCCCATCCCGGCCCCGCTTTCATCGATGTGAAGGTGCGCCGCAACGAGAACTGCTACCCGATGGTGCCCCCCGGCGCCAGCAACGCCCAGATGGTGGGTCTGCCCAGCCATCCGGAGCTGGCGATCGACACCACCCGCCAGTGCGGCAGCTGCGGCGCCAGCACCGCCAGCGCCCACCTCTACTGCCCCAGCTGCGGCGCCCGCCTGTGAGGCGGCTGCTCAGTGCCCTGATCCTGGCCTTGCTGCTGTTCGCGGCACCCGCCGCGGCCCGTGCGGCCGAAGTGCTGCAGGTGCGCGGTGCCACCCTGCTGCAGGTGGGCGACGGCAACCGCAGCAACGGTGTGGAGCTGGCCTGCGTGGCGGTGGCGCCGGAGCAGCAGGCCGAGGCCGTGGCCTGGCTGCGCCAGCAACTGCCGCGCCGCACCCGCGTGAATCTGCTGCCGGCCGGCCAGGCCGACGGTGTGCTGCTGGCCCGGGTGGTGAAGCTCGATGGCCAGCTCGACCTCGGCCAGGGCCTGATCGATGCCGGCCTGGCCTCAACCGCTACCGACTGCCCCCGATGAGTCTCAACCGCACCGCCAAGGGCATCGTGCTGGTGCCCTCCCTGCTGCTCGGTGCCGCCTTCCTGGCCGCAGCGGCCTGGGCCGACGGCGCATCCACCGCCAACCGGCCCGTGGCCCTGGGCCTGGGGCTGGCCCTGATGGGCGCCGGGCTGCTGGCCCAGCTGCTGCCGGAAGGGAGCCCGGAAACCGAGCTCAGCGATCAGCCCGACGACTAGGCCCTGGGATTCACTTCTTCGGGGCCTGGGTCTTCATCTGCTTCTCGAAGTCGGCGACCACATCGTCGATGAATTTCTTGTCGGTGGCGTTGAGCTTGGGGTAGCAGCCCTGCTTCACCCGAACCACGATCTGCACGATCGAACCATTGACGATCTGCTCTGCCTGGAGCTTGCCGCTGTTGCCGATCTGGCTGCCGTAGCGGCTGCTCACCACATAGGTGATCGCCTTGGCATTGGAGATCACCGTGCTCTGGACCGGGATCTTCGATTCCACCGCCAGCTCACAGGCATTCACCGCCGCAGCCAGGGAGAGATCGTTCATGGTCTCCATGGAGGCCGGCTTGGCCGGCGCGGCCGCTTGGGCCAGGGCCGGCAGCGGTGCCGCAGACAGGGCGGTGAGCAGTGCCGCAGCGAGCCGAACGGAGAACAAGCGATGCACGGAGGAGAGGTGGCGGCGAAAGGCGTCGCTGCCACTGTGCCACCTCGATCCGATTCGCAACAGGGGGGACACCCGCCGGGCCGCCGCCGCCAGAGTTGGGCTGAGCCCCCTGCCCGCCATGACCGCCAGCCCCGCAGCTCTCGTGGTGCCCTTCGAGCAGGTGGGCATCAACGCCATCGCCGCCGTGGGCGGCAAGAACGCCTCCCTCGGCGAGATGATCCGCGAGCTGGCCGGCCAGGGGGTGCGGGTGCCCGGCGGCTTCGCCACCACCGCCCACGCCTATCGCCAGCTGATCGAGGCCAATGGCCTGGGGCCCCGGCTCCGGGCGCTGCTGGGCCAGCTGGATATCAACGATCTGGCCGCCCTGCAGCACGCCGGTGCCGAGGCGCGGCGCCTGCTGCTGGCCGCCGAGCTGCCCGAGCCGCTGCGGGCCGCGATCGTGGCGGCCTACCGCGCCATGGCCGATGCCCGGGGCCAGCTGCCGGCCGTGGCCGTGCGCTCCAGCGCCACCGCCGAAGACCTGCCCGATGCCAGCTTCGCCGGCCAGCAGGAGACCTACCTGCACATCGAGGGCGAGGAGGCGCTGCTGGCCGCCTGCCGCCGCTGCTACGCCTCCCTGTTCACCGACCGGGCCATCTCCTACCGCCAGCTCAACGGCTTCGATCACCTGGAGGTGGCCCTCTCGATCGGCGTGCAGCGCATGGTGCGCGCCGATCGCGGCAGCGCCGGGGTGATGTTCACGATCGACACCGAAACCGGCTTCCGCGACGCCGTGCTGCTCACGGCCGCCTACGGCCTCGGCGAAAACGTGGTGCAGGGGGCGGTGAACCCGGATGAGTGGCTGATCTTCAAGCCCACCCTGGCGGCGGGCTTTGCGCCGATCCTCAGCAAGCGGCTGGGCAGCAAGGCGATCCGCATGGTCTATGGCGCTGGCCCCTCAGGCGGCGAGGGGGCCGGGATGGGGG
>JBILDP010000168.1:0-4924 GCA_044352535.1 Prochlorococcaceae cyanobacterium | reverse complement strand
GCCAACGCCGCAGGGGTGAAGAAGGGCGTGATCATGAAGAGCCTGCGTGCTGCCCTGCTCGGCAGCCTCCAGGGCCCCGACCTACTCATCACCTGGCTGCTGCTCCTGCGCAGCGGCGACGCCCTGCCCCGCATCAGGGCCTGCCTCTGAGTCGCTGGCAGCACCACTGGGCTGCGGCTCCACCAGGCCCAGCGCCCGCGCCAGCGGCCCGGCACTGAGGCCGTGGAGGCCCACGGTGAGCAGGATCGTCAAAAACACCAGGCCCTGAAGCCGGCCAGCTCCGAGCACACCGGCCTGCTCCAGGCGGATGGCGAACAGGCTGGCCACGGCTGCGGTCACCACACCGCGGGGCGCCAGCCAGGCCAGCAGGGCCCGCTGCCGCAGGCTGAAGCCCAGTCCCCAGGTGGCGAGCCCCACCGCCACGGGCCGCAGCACCAGCATCAGCGCCAGCACACAGGCCACCCCGCCCCAGCCCAGGGGGCTGAGCTGGGCAAAGCTCACGTCGGCGGCCAGCAGCGGAAACAGCATGGTGATTGCCAGCTGACTCAGCTGGCGGATCAGCGCATCAAGCTCGGCGGCATCGGTGTCAGGTCGGCGCCCTACCACCACCCCGGCGGCCACTGCGGCTGGCAGCGCTGATTCCGGCAGCAACAACTCGGCACCGCTACTCATCAGGAACAGGCTGCCCAGGGTGAGCTGCAGCCGCAGGGCGCCAGCCGGCTGCGCTGGTATGCGCCGCAGGGCCTCCGCCAGCAGCCAGCCGCAGCCGGCGCCGATCGCCACCCCACCGCCGAGGCGCGTGAGCAGGCCGGTGGCCAGCTCGTGCCAGCCCTGCAGATCCCCCAGGGCCAGCTCAAGCAGCAACAGGGCGAGCACCGCGCCGATCGGCTCAAGCACCAGGCCCTCCCCCTCCAGCACCTGGCCCAGGGGCTCCGCCAAACGGATCTGGCGCACCAGCGGGTTTACCACCGTTGGGCCCGTGGCCAGCACGATGGCGCTGAACACCGCCGCCAGAGGCCAGCTGAGCCCGGCCAGCCCGTGGGCCGCCACCTGCCCGCCGAGCAGGGCCAGCACCAGCCGCACGGCGCAGATGCGCAGCACGGCCTGGCGGGTGCCGTCGGCCGGCAGCCGCAAGTTGAGCCCGCCATCAAACAGCACCAGGCTCACCAGCAGACCGGTGACCGTGCCGAGGCCACTGCCCAGATCCAGGGGCTCCACCAGGCCCAGACCGGCCCGGCCGATCAACAGGCCGGCACTGAGCAGCAGCACCACCCCCGGGAGCCCCGTGAGCCAGGCGAGCGCCTGGGCCACCGCCCCCGAAAACACGGTGATCCCCCAGAGCAGCCCCAGCCGCTCAGGGGTCATGCCGCGTCGTCGTCCATCGAGCTGAACTTCGGCTCCACCCGGATGCCGATCACCGCACTGGGACGCACCACCAGGTATTCCCCCTCCAGATCGCTGATCGGCACATTCACAAAGGTGTCGCTGGCAGCAGCGGTGAGCACCCCGCCATACCACTGCTGGAAGGCCTCCAGGCTGGCGAAGTGCACGGTTTCGCGCTGGCCGCCGCTCAGGTGCAGGTGAACCGCATAGCGACGGGGGGTTCGCGACATGGCGAGCTGGTGGCGGGGCCGGCAAACGTGTCTTCAGGATGCCCCAGGCGAGTGGGCTCCGGCCAGCGCCAGGGCAGCGGCTGAAGCGTGGCCGACAGGTAAAGCGGGTGGCGGGGCTGGCCGGCAGCGGTGCGCCCCACACAGCAGACAGGCCGACAGCTCGCGCCCCAGCGATCAAGCAGGGCGAGCACGGCCCGGTCGCGGCCGCGCCAGGCCCCCTGGTTGCCCCAGCCCAGCCATAGCGGTGCCTGGGGATGGGCCGCCAGCTGCCTCCGGATCCAGGCGTCGGTGTCGGCACCCACCGGATCGGCCGCGCGACGCAGCACTGCGGGCGAAGGGCTGATCCGCGAGAACAGGTTGAGCACCTCCAGAGCGCCATAACCCCAGCTGCCGGCAAAACCCACCAGCCGCCGCAGGGTGGCGTCATCACGGCGGCCATCGGCCCGGGAGGGGTTGAGACCGATGAAGAGCAGCCGCGGCCGCTGCGGCTCCCACACCCGCTCCAGCCACCAGCGGTAGTGGCCGCAGGGGCTGAAGGCAGCTGAACGTGCGATCTGGAGCAATCCGCCTGCCCTGAACCCGCGTGCAGCCTGGCTGGAATCGGCGAAGACCGCCGCAGCCGAGCTGCAGTCCTGAGCTCTGGCAGGCTGGCCGCCACGCCCGATTCACGCCTTGGCCCCCAGCACCAAGCCCCTGCTGCTGCTGATCGACGGCCACTCGCTGGCCTTCCGCAGCTACTACGCGTTCACCAAGGGGGGCGAAGGCGGCCTGAGTACCAGGGAGGGCATCCCCACCAGCGTCACCTACGGCTTTCTGAAGGCCCTGCTCGACAACTGCAAGGGCCTCCAGCCCGATGGCCTGGTGGTGGCCTTCGACACAGCTGAGCCCACCTTCCGCCACAAGGCCGACGAGGCCTACAAGGCCCACCGCGACGAGGCTCCGGAGGAGTTCTTCCAGGACCTGACCAACCTGCAGCAGATCCTGCAGGAGGGCCTCGACATCCCCCTGGCGATGGCCCCGGGCTACGAGGCCGACGACGTGCTCGGCACCCTGGCCAACCGGGCCGCGGACCAGGGCTGGCGGGTGCGCATCCTCTCGGGCGACCGCGATCTGTTTCAGCTGGTCGACGACGCGCGAGACATCGCCGTGCTTTACATGGGCGGCGGCCCCTACGCCAAGAACAGCGGCCCCACCGAGATGCGCCGCGATGGCGTGATCGCCAAGCTCGGCGTCACGCCAGAGGAGGTCGTCGACCTCAAGGCCCTCACCGGCGACAGCTCCGACAACATCCCGGGCGTGCGCGGCGTGGGCCCGAAAACCGCCATCAACCTGCTGGCCGCCTACACCCACGTGGATGGCATCTACGCGGCCCTGGAGCAGCTGGAGCAGGCGGGCCCCAAAGCCAAAGATCCCAAGGGCGTGCTCAAGGGAGCCCTGCTGGAGAAGCTGCGCGAGGGGCGGGAGAACGCCTACCGCTCGCGCATGCTTGCCGAAATCCTGGTCGACATCCCCCTGCCCGAGGAGCCGCGACTGGCGCTGGGCACGGTGAACAGCGAGGCGCTGGCCGGCAGCCTCGCGGAGCTGGAGCTGTTTTCGCTGGCGAAGCAGGTGGGCAAATTCGCCCAGCTGTTCTCGGCCACGCCGCCCGAGCCCAGCGGGGGATCCAGCCCCGGCAGCGGCTCATCCGAGACAGCCGCCCCTGCGTCGACGAGCGCCTCAGCGACCATCCCTGATGCCAATCCCGCTGCAGAGCCTGCAAATCCGGAAGCAGGGCAGGCGCCCCAGCTCCAGCCCGAGCTGATCACCACCCCCGGCGCACTCGAGGCCCTGGTGGCCCGGCTGCTGGCGGCCACCGATCCGGCCGCGCCGATCGCCCTCGACACCGAGACCACCGCCCTCAATCCCTTCCAGGCCGAGCTGGTGGGCATCGGCCTGGCCTGGGGCGACGGGGCTGCCGATCTGGCCTATATCCCAATCGGTCACCAGCCACCGCCGGCCGCAGATCTGCTCAGTGAGCCGCCGCCGGCGCCACAGCAGCTGCCCCTGGATGCCGTGCTGAGTGCCCTGGCCCCCTGGCTGGCCAGCGCCAAGCACCCCAAAACCCTGCAGAACGCCAAATACGACCGGCTGATCCTGCTGCGCCACGGCCTAGCTCTGGAGGGGGTGGTGATGGACACACTCCTGGCCGACTACCTGCGCGATGCCAATGCCAAACATGGCCTCGAGGAGCTGGCTGAGCGCAACTTCGGCTTCCGGCCCACCAGCTACGGCGAGCTGGTGGGCAAGGGGGCCACGTTTGCGGCGGTGCCGATCGAGGCGGCGGCCCAGTACTGCGGCATGGACGTGCACCTCACCTGGCGGCTGACGCCGCTGCTGCGCAGCGAGCTGATGGCCCTCGGTGAGAAGCTGCCCCTGCTGCTGGAGCAGCTGGAGCTGCCGCTGGAGCCGGTGCTGGCCGCCATGGAGGCCACCGGCATCCGCATCGACACCGCCTACCTGGGCGTGCTGAGCCAGGAACTGGCCGCCACCCTCGAACGCCTGGAGGCTGATGCCAAGCAGGCCGCCGGCGTCGACTTCAATCTGGCCTCACCCAAGCAGCTGGGCGAGCTGCTGTTCGACACGCTCGGGCTGGATCGCAAGAAATCCCGCCGCACCAAAACGGGCTGGAGCACCGATGCGACCGTGCTGGAGAAGCTCGAGGCCGACCACCCGGTGGTGGCGCTGGTGCTGGAGCACCGCACCCTCAGCAAGCTCAAGAGCACCTACGTGGATGCCCTGCCGGCCCTGGTGGAGGCAGAGACGGGCCGGGTGCACACCGATTTCAACCAGGCCGTCACCGCCACCGGCCGCCTGAGCAGCAGCAACCCCAACCTGCAGAACATCCCCGTGCGCACGGAGTTCTCGAGGCGCATTCGCAAGGCCTTCCTGCCCCAGGAGGGCTGGCAGCTGATCTCCGCCGACTACTCCCAGATCGAGCTGCGCATCCTGGCCCACCTCTCCGGCGAAGAAGCCCTGGTGGAGGCCTACCGCACGGGCGACGACGTGCACGCCCTCACGGCCCGACTGCTGCTCGACAAGGACACCATCACGCCGGATGAGCGCCGTCTGGGCAAGACGATCAACTTCGGCGTGGTGTACGGCATGGGCGCCCAGCGCTTCGCGCGGGAAACGGGTGTCAGCCAGGCCGAGGCCAAAGACTTCCTGAGCAAGTACAAACAGCGCTACCCGAAGGTGTTCGCCTTCCTGGAGCTGCAGGAGCGGCTGGCCCTGTGCCAGGGCTACGTGGAAACGATCCTGGGCCGCAGGCGCCC
>JBILDP010000167.1:0-4938 GCA_044352535.1 Prochlorococcaceae cyanobacterium | reverse complement strand
GCCAGCTGGGCGGCTGAGCGCCCCTACCCCATCACATCCGCTCCAGCGTGGGGATCCCCAGCAGGCCCAGGCCCAGTTTGAGGGTGCCTGCGGTGAGGCGGCAGAGGGCCAGGCGGGAGCTGCGAGCGGGGTCCTCGGCCTTGAGCACGGGCACCTGGTCGTAGAAGCGGTTGGGCAGCAGCTCGCTCTCCACCTCGGCGATCACCGCATCGAGCTTGAGCAGCTCGCGGATCAGGGCCCACTCCTGGGGCTCGCTGAAGTGCAGCTCGCCACCAGGAGCTGCGGAGCCAACACCGGTGGCCAGATCGCCGCCCTTGCGGGCGATGCCGGCGATGCGCACCACGGCGTAGAGCAGATAGGGCGCCGTGTTGCCCGTGAGTGCCAGCATCCGCTCAAAGCTGAACTGGTAGTTGGTGATCCGGTTGGTGGAGAGGTCGGCGTATTTCACCGCCGCATGGCCCACGGTGCTGGCCACGTGGAAGTTGTGGTGCAGCGGCACATCAAACAGGTGAATGCGCCCGCCGCTGCGGGAGGCGTACCAGCGCAGGGTGTCGAGCATCCAGGTGCCCCAGTGCTTGAGGGCGTCGCGCACCTCGGGGTGGTCGATGTCGAGATCGCAGCCCATCAGGTAGTCGTAGTCGCCGCGCTCCAGGTCGACGTCATCGTCGAAGGCCTTGCCCTCGATCCGCCACACCGCCTGCAGGTCGGGCTCGAGGCTGTTGTAATCCACAGCGTCGAAGTGCCACCAGTGCCACTGCATGGCGGAGTGGGCGCCGGCGCGGGCGGGGTAGCTGTAGTGGGTCCAGCCACGGATCCGCCTCTGGTCGCCGAGGGGTTGGAATCGGCTCTGGGGATCGTGAGGCGTGGCGTTGAACTCCTCCTCCGCATCGTCGCCCATCAGGTGGTTGAACACCGCATCCGCATCGATCTGCAGGCCCGCGGCCCGGCAGGCGGCCACGGCGGCCAGATACTCAGCCCGGGTGCCGTACTTGGTGGCCACGCCGCCCCTCTGGTCGAACTCGCCCAGGTCGTAGGGGTCGTAGATGCCGTAGCCCACGTCGTTGCGGCCGGCCAGACCCTTGCCCGCCGGCGGCAGCCAGAGGGCCGTGATCCCCGCCCCAGCCAGGGCCTGGGCCAGCACCTCAACCTGAATCAACAGCTGGGGCTTGTGGGTTGCCTCCAGTGATCGGCACATCGGGGGCATCCCTGCTGCGCCTGTGGCAGCAGGCGGGCTGAGGATCTGCTGCGTGTGACGCCGGCGACCGCCGCCAGCCACCGGCCATGGCCAGCGTGGAGGCTGCCCCGGCCGTGAGCCTGCCCGCGATGAAGCTCTGGATCTTGCAGAAAGCGACCGCGGCCGGTCCGGCCTACGAGGACCTGCGCTTCCGCGAGGAAGCCCGCGTGCTCGGCATCGCCCTGGAGGTGGTGTCGCCCGATGAGATCGACCTGATCGTGACCCGCGGCGGCCGCCGCTCGATCCAGCTGCGGGGCGAGGAGGTGGAGCTGCCCGACGCCCTGCTGGCGCGCACCGGCAGCGGCACGAGCTACTTCAGCCTGGCGATCCTGCGCCAGTTTGAGCACCTCGGCGTGCCGGTGATCAACTCCAGCCGGGCGATCGAGGCGGTGAAGGACAAGCTCTACTGCCAGCAGCTGCTGGCCCAGATCAACCTGCCGATCCCACGCACGATGCTGGTGCGCTTTCCGGTGGACAGCGAGCTGGTGGCACGGCAGATCGGCTTCCCCTGCGTGGTGAAGGTGCTGGCCGGCTCCTACGGCGAGGGCATCTACCTGAGCCGCGACCGCGAGAGCTTCCGCGACCTGATGGAACTGGTGGCCAGCCTCGATGCGGGCAAGTCGCTCATTCTGCAGGAGTACATCAGCGAGCGGCCGGGCCAGGACCTGCGCGTGTGGGTGATCGGCGGCCGGGTGGTGGGGGCGATGCTGCGCCGCAGCGTGGACGGCAGCTTCAAGGCCAACATCACCCGCGGCGGCCAGGGCGAGAACTTCCCGGTGGATGAAGCGATCGACGTGCTGGCCCGCGACTGCGCCCAGACCCTCGGTCTGGAGATCGCCGGCATCGACCTGCTGTTCGACGGCGACGGCTACCGGGTGTGCGAGGCCAACAGCAACCCCGGCTTCAGCGGCTTCGAAGCGGCCACTGGCACCAACGTGGCCCGCCAGATCCTGCAGCACTGCCACTGGCGCATCCGCCGCCAGCTGGCGGTTCTAGAACCGACGGCGCTACCCCAGGCGGACAGCCAGCGCCAGCAGCCTGCCTAACGTTGTCCTGTCCTGTCTGGAGGCCCGACCAGCCATGACCTACTGCGTGGGCTACTGGCTGGAGGCGGGCCTGGTGCTGGCCTCCGATTCCCGCACCAATGCGGGGGTGGACTACATCTCCACCTACAGCAAGATGCACGTGTTCCAGCCGGGCCCGGACCGGCTGTTCGTGCTGCTGGCGGCCGGCAATCTGGCCACCACCCAGGCGGTGGTGAGCGCCATCCGCCGCGACCTCGACCAGGGCTTCGAGGCCGCCGAGAGCGGGCACGGCGATCTGCGCCATTGCGACTACCTGTTCGAGGCCGCCGCGTACGTGGGCCGGGTGAGCGTGGCGGTGCAGAAGCAGAACGAGGAGGAACTGCGCACCGCCGGCTCCAGTTCCCAGGCCACCTTCATCCTCGGCGGCCAGATCGGCAATGAACCCCATGGGCTCTACCTGATCTATCCCCAGGGCAACGCGATCATGGCCACCCGCGAGACGCCCTACCTGCAGATCGGCGAAAGCAAATACGGCAAGCCCCCGCTCGACAACGTGGGCCACACCAACCTCAGCCTCGACGATGCCGCCAAGCTGTGCGTGATGTCGCAAGTGCTCACCCAGCGCTCCAATCTCACCGTGGGGCCGCCGTTCGAGCTGGCGGTGATCCCCAGCGGCACGCTGGCGGTTGAGCGGCGGCTGCGCCTGGAGGCCGACGATCCGATGCTCACCGAGATGATCGACATCTGGAGCGACGCCCAGCGCGAAGCGCTCTACCGCCTGCCGGCCCTGCCCTGGCAGCAGTCATGAACCTTGCCACCGCATCCGTTAGGCCGAGCCGGGTGTCCACCGGCCAGCTGCCCACGCCCACTTCGCCTCGGTGGACCAGGGAAACCTGGCCAACTCCATCCCCGCCCTGGCGGCCGCGTCGCCGGCGACTGGGCGGCGCCCTTCAGCATCCAGAGCCTGTCGAAGCCGTTCGTGTTCGCCCTGGTGGGCGAGGCGATCGGGGAGCAACTGGCCCGCGACGCCCTGGGGTTGAACAGCACGGGGCTGCCGTTCAACTCGGTGCTGGCCGTGGAGCGCACCGTGGAGGGGCTCTCCAAGCCGATGGTGAACGCCGGAGCCATCGACATCAGCATGGGGTGATGAGCCCCTGGCGGCCCCGATGCCTGTACCGATCCCATCCATGGAGCACGTCAACCAAGGCCGGCAGGAGCTCATCGGCCTGCTGCGGCAGGAACCACGGGGCGCGGCCCGCCAGCAGGAGGAGCGCGTTCGGCAGCTGATCGGCACCCTTGAGCGCGCCACGCCGGCCGATCTGGCACCCCCCGGGGCCCTGGAGCTGCTGGAGGGAGTGTGGGAGCTGCGCTGGAGCAGCAGCAAGCAGCCTTACCTGGCGGTGGGGCCCTGGCTGGAGAACCTGCAGCTACTGGCGCCCTCCCAGGGCCGGGCGATGAACCTGCTGCGCCTGCCGGGGGCCCTGGCGCCTTTGGCCGGCATCGCCGTGGAGGCGGCCCTCTCGCTGAACCCCGGCGAAGCCCCCGCCGGCGCCCCCTTTCAGCGGGTGCAGGTGCGCTTCCAGCGCGGCGGCTGGCTGGGGCCGCCCCTGGGTAGGGGGCGCCTTCAGCTGCTGCGCGACGTGCAGCAGCCCTTCCCCGCCTGGCTGGACATCACCGTGCTGGATCAGGAGCTGCGGGTGTGCCGCGGCAACGCCGGCACCCTGTTCGCCCTGCTGCGCCGGCCCGACCTGGCGTTGAGCGAGCTGCTGCTGCCCATCACATCCGCTCCAGCGTCGGAATCCCCAGCAGGCCCAGGCCCAGTTTGAGGGTGCCTGCGGTGAGGCGGCAGAGGGCCAGGCGGGAGCTGCGGGCTGGCTCCTCGGCCTTGAGCACGGGCACCTGGTCGTAGAAGCGGTTGAACACCTGGCTGAGTTCAAACAGGTAGCTGCAGAGGCGATTGGGCAGCAGCTCGCTCTCCACCTCGGCGATCACCGCATCGAGCTTGAGCAGCTCGCGGATCAGGGCCCACTCCTGGGGCTCGCTGAAGTGCAGGTCGCCACCGGTGGTGGCCAGATCGCCGCCCTTGCGGGCGATGCCGGCGATGCGCACCACGGCGTAGAGCAGATAGGGCGCCGTGTTGCCCGTGAGTGCCAGCATCCGCTCAAAGCTGAACTGGTAGTTGGTGATCCGGTTGGTGGAGAGGTCGGCGTATTTCACCGCCGCATGGCCCACGGTGCTGGCCACGTGCTGGATGAAGGCCTCGTCTTCGCTGCGCTCCTCTTCGGCCAGGCGGCGGCGCAGGTCGGCATCGGCCCGCTCCACCGCCTCATCGAGCAGGTCTTTGAGGCGCACGGTGTCGCCGGCGCGGGTCTTGAGCTTCTTGCCGTCGTCGCCCTGCACCAGGCCGAAGGGCACGTGGTCGACACTGCCGTGGGGAGGAATCCAGCCGGCGCGGCGGGCCACCTGGAACACGCCGGCGAAGTGGCTGGCCTGGCCCGCGTCGGTCACGTAGATCACCCGGCCGGCGCCATCACCCTCGGGGCTGGGGGCGAAGCGGTAGCGGATCGCGGCCAGGTCGGTGGTGGCGTAGTTGAAGCCGCCGTCGGATTTCTGCACGATCAGCGGCAGGGGCTGGCCGTCCTTGCCGCTCACCCCCTCGAGAAACACGCAGCCGGCGCC
>JBILDP010000166.1:0-4966 GCA_044352535.1 Prochlorococcaceae cyanobacterium | reverse complement strand
GGGCGAGCAGCGGCGGGGCCCACTGGTGGGCCCTGGGCCTGGCCTGGGGCATGCAACTGGCAGCGCAGGAGTGCCAGCGGCAGGGCGATCAGGCCGGCTGGCAGGAGCTGCGCGACAGCCTTGACAGCGGCCGCTTCCTGAGGGAAGGACCTCAGCTGCTGGAGCGGCACGCGCCGCAGGGCATGGCGCTGGAGTGGCTGCGACGCGATGCCAGCAGCACCGCAGGCTGGCGCCGACATCCCCTCTGCAGTGCGCTGGCGGGGCGACCGATGCTGCTGGTCGGCGGCTGGCACGACCCCCACCTGGAGGGCATCCTCGACCTCTGGCACTGGGCCAGCCAGGCAGGCACTGAACCCTGGCTGCGGATCGGCGCCTGGAACCACCTCAACTGGGCTGGCCAGCTGGATGAGCTGCAGCTGGCCTTCTTTCGCCATCACCTCCAGGGCATGCCGCCGGCGCCCGAGCTGCAGGTGCGCGTCGCCATGGCCGACAGCCGCACGGGCATCTGGCGCCATCAGGCGGCTGAGCCCGGCTCAGGGGCCCATCCCCCATCCAGGGTGTGGCAGCTGCTCGCGCCGGCCAACCTGGTTCCCGCGGAGCAGGCCCAAAGCCAGCCCGACGGGGTGGAGTTCCCAGCCCCCCGTTCAGCGGAGAGCTGGCTCGATCTGGTCCACGATCCGTGGCGAGCGGTGCCTGGGCGGGGCGGTCATCTGGGGCTCGATGCCGGCCCCTGCGAGCGGGGCGATCTCGACCGCCGCAACGACGTGCTCTGCTTCACCAGCGCACCCCTTGGATCTCCTCTGAGCCTGGAGGGGCGCCCCCGGCTCACGGTGAAGGCGATGGCCGATCAGCCGGGATTCGACCTGTGCGTCGCCCTCTCGGTGGTGAGCGCAGCGGGCACCAGCGTGCTGCAACTGGTGACCGGCGTGGCGCGCTTCACCGGCTCCAGCTGCCTTGAGCAGCGGCTCCGCGACGTGCAATTGCAACCGCTCTCCACCCATCTGCAAACGGGCGAACGACTGCGTCTCTCGATCGCCGCCGCCGCGTGGCCCCAGATCGCCGTGAACCCCGGCAGCGGCGAGCGCTGCTGGGGAGGCCCCAGCGCTCTGCACCGGATCATCACCGTGAGCATGGCCCTTGCCGATGCCCGGCTCGAGCTGTTTCCTCTCCCCGTCCCCGGCGCTCAGGCGAGCATCCGGCCGGAAGGCCGGGCAAACTGAGTTCACCTCTCACCCCCCACTGATGCCGCGTCTCCAGAGCTGCCTCGCCCTCACCCGGCTGGCCGTCCTGCCATTGGCGGCATCCCTCACCAGCGTGGGAACCGCTGCCGGCCTAAACCTGCTGGCCACCCCCGGTGCGCTGGCCCAGACCAAGCCCACCCCCACCATCACGGGAGTGGCCAACACCGGAGCGACCCAGCCCGCAACCCCCACCCTCAGCGTGGAAGAGGCCCGTGCCGCCGCCGAGCGGATCCTCAAGGCCGTGCAGAGCGGCAACGCGGAACTGCGCTACAGCCAGTTTTCCGACGAGCTCAAGGCGGTGAGCAGTCCGGCGATGGTGGCTGCCACCATGCGGCAGCAGGGCAAGTTGCTGAGCTGGACCCTGCTGAGCGTGCGCAGCGGCCTGCGCACCACCACGGTCGAGGTGAGTGCCCGCACCAGCGAAGGCATGCGCGACCTGTTCCTGGTGCTCAACACCAAGGGCCAGCTCGCTGGCTATCACCTCGATCTCACCGACGAGAAGCCATCGATCGTGGCCGGTGATTTCGTCAAGGCCCTGAGCACGGGACAATTCATCACCGCGCGGAGCTTCCTCAGCCTGCCGATGCAGAGCGAACTCAGTGCCCGGGCCCTGCAGGCCAAGTGGATGGATCTGCAGCGCTACACCGGCAACTTCGTGGGCGTGCGGCGGGTGGTGGAGGCTGAGAACTCCGCCGAAGGGCGTCTGGTGCTGGTGTACACCGACTTCAACCGGCTGAGCGACAATCTCTACGTGATTCTCAACACAAACAATGAAATCATTGGTGTTGATTTTCCCCAGGATCCCAAACTCTCCCGGTAGTCAGCAAAGCCCCTGGCCCCGCTCGGTGAGGGGGCTCTGGCCCGGCCGTTTCAAACCCGAAAACCCGCCTAAGCTCGCGGCGCGCGTGTAGGTGCCCGATGGCCGTGCTCAGCCTCGATTGGATGGTGCAGGACGGTCAACGGCTGGCGGAGTGCCGCCACGACCATCCCTTCGCCGTGCTTGGCCCCCAGCCCCTCGATGGTGGCGGCTGGGTGGTGCGGGTGTGGATGCCGGACGCCGAGCGGGTGGAGCTGGTGCTGGACGGCCAGACCCTGGCCATGGCCACGCCCAACCACCCCTGGGTGTTCGAAGCCGAGCTGGCCGGCAATCCCGACAGCCACTACCGCGTGCGGGTGCAGCGCGGCGGCATCACCCATGAAACGCACGATCCCTGGGCCTTCCGCGAGGAGTGGATGGGCGAGCTCGATCGGCTCCTGTTCGCCGAGGGCAACCACCACCACATCTGGCGCAAGATGGGTGCCCACCTCACCGAGCGCGATGGCGTCGCGGGCGTGATGTTCTGCCTGTGGGCTCCAAACGCCCGCAGTGCGGCGGTGCTGGGCAACTTCAACGGCTGGGATGGCCGCCACCACCCGATGCAGAGCCGCCTGGGGGGCTGCTGGGAGCTGTTCATTCCCGGCCTGGGAGCCGGAGAGATCTACAAATACGAGGTGCGGGCCCAGAACGGCCACTGCTATGCCAAGGCCGATCCCTACGGCTTCCGCCACGAGGTGCGGCCGGCCAATGGCTCGGTGGTGCAGCCCCTTGGGGAAACCTTCCAGTGGCGGGATCAGGCCTGGCTTGAGCAGCGCGACAGCCGCAACCCGCTTGATCAACCGGTGGCGGTGTATGAGATGCACCTGGGCAGCTGGATGCATGCGGCTGCCGACCAGCCCTATATCGAGTCCGATGGCACGCCGCGCCCCCCCGTGCCTGCGGCCGATCTCAAGCCGGGCGCACGCCTGCTCACCTACCCGGAGCTGGCCGATCGGGTGATCCCCTACGTGAAAGCCCGGGGCTTCACCCACATCGAGCTGATGCCGATCTCGGAGCATCCCTTCGATGGCTCCTGGGGCTATCAGGTCACGGGCTGGTACGCCCCCACCAGCCGTTTCGGCACGCCGGATGAATTCCGGGCCTTTGTGGACCGCTGCCACGCCGAGGGCATCGGTGTGATCCTCGACTGGGTGCCGGGTCACTTCCCCAAGGATGCCCACGGCCTGGCCTTCTTCGATGGCGCCCATCTGTATGAGCACGCCGACCCGCGCATCGGCGAGCACAAGGAATGGGGCACGCTGATCTTCAATTACAGCCGTAACGAGGTGCGCAATTTCCTCGTGGCCAACCTCGTGTACTGGTTCGAGGAGTTCCATATCGATGGCATCCGCGTCGATGCGGTGGCCTCGATGCTCTACCGCGACTACCTGCGCCCCGACGGCGAATGGCTGCCCAACGAGCACGGCGGCCGCGAGAACACCGAGGCGGTGCAATTCCTGCAGCAGGCCAACCATGTGCTGTTCGAGCACTTCCCGGGCGCCCTCTCGATCGCCGAGGAATCCACCACGTGGCCGATGGTGACCCAGCCCACCAACATCGGCGGCCTGGGCTTCAACCTCAAGTGGAACATGGGTTGGATGCACGACATGCTCGATTACTTCGAGCTGGATCCCTGGTTCCGCCAGTTCCACCAGAACAATGTCACGTTCTCGATCTGGTACGCCTTCACCGAGAACTTCATGCTGGCGCTGAGCCACGATGAAGTGGTGCACGGCAAGAGCAACCTGCTGCACAAGATGCCAGGCGACGACTGGCAGAAGTTCGCCAACGTGCGCGCCCTGCTGGCCTACATGTGGACCCACCCCGGCAAGAAGACGATCTTCATGGGGATGGAATTCGGCCAGCGGGCCGAGTGGAACGTGTGGGGCGACCTGCAGTGGGAGCTGCTGCAGTACGAGCCCCATCAGGGACTGCAGCACCTGGTGGATGACCTCAACGCCTTCTACAAGTCGGAGCGGGCGCTCTGGGGCGACGACTTCAGTGAGTACGGCTTCCAGTGGATCGACTGCAACGACAACCGCCACTCGGTGATCAGCTTCATGCGGCGCGAGAGCGCCAGCGGTCGCTGGCTGGTGGTGGTGGCCAACTTCACGCCCCAGAGCCATTCCCATTACCGCGTCGGCGTGCCGCTGGAAGGGTTCTACGAAGAGGTGTTCAACACCGATGCGGCCCGCTACGGCGGCAGCAACCTGGGCAACCTCGGTGGCAAGTTCACCGACGAGTGGTCGATCCACGGCTATGAGCACTCCCTCGACCTGTGCCTGCCGCCCCTGAGCGTGCTGGTATTCCGCCGCGATGAGAAGCGCAGCCAGGTGCTCCCGGCAGCCGCCGACCACGAGGCCAGCGAGGGCTGACAGACCGTGTGCGACACCCGGTCACAAACCCGGCGACAAACCCGGTCAAAAACAACGTGTGACGAACAGGGCGGTCCCCCCTGAGCCAGCCGATCAACCGGGGATCTGCTCGGGTAAGTTCGCGGATCACCACAGCCTTCCCATGCCCGCCACCGATCCCCTGCTGCTGCGCGCCGCCCGTGGGGAGCAGGTGGAGCGTCCGCCGGTGTGGATGATGCGCCAGGCCGGCCGCTACATGAAGGTGTACCGCGACCTGCGCGATCGCCACCCCGGTTTCCGCGAGCGCTCGGAGAACCCCGATCTCTCCTACGAGATCTCGATGCAGCCCTTCGAGGCCTTCAGGCCCGACGGCGTGATCCTGTTCTCCGACATCCTCACGCCCCTGCCGGGCATGGGCATCGACTTCGACATCGTGGAGAGCAAAGGGCCCCTGATCCAGGACCCGATCCGCACAATGGCCCAAGTGGAGGCCCTGCGCCCGCTGCAACCGGCCG
>JBILDP010000026.1:0-16250 GCA_044352535.1 Prochlorococcaceae cyanobacterium | reverse complement strand
GAAGCGGGCCAGGGGAATCTCCAGCTGGGAATCGGGCAGCAGGAAGAGGCGCTTGCCGGCCAGCACCTCGCGCTGGGGTGCCAAGGCGCGCCGGCCGCGCTCCACCAGGGGATCGAGCACCTCCGCCACCCGCTCCGGTGCCACCGCGAAGGCGGCCGCCGCCGCCGCCATCCAGGCGCGGCTGCCCTCCACCCCCAGGGGATAGGGGGCGCGGATCAGCTCGGCGCCGCGGTCCACCAGGGCCCGGGCGGTGCCGCTGAGAAAGGGCTGGGCCAGCAGCACCCGGGTGCCGGGGCCCACGGCCGGCAGCTCGCTGGAGCGCCGCGGCGGCAGGCTCACCACCCGCTCGATGCCGAGCTTGTGGAACAGGCCGACCAACCGATCTTCCACCGCGTCGGCCAGGGTGCCGGCGATCAGCAGCTGGGCCGGCTCCGTGCCCTGCTGGGGGCTGGGCATCAGCGGGATCAGGGCCTGCAGGGCGCCGTCTTCCCCCTGGGTGAAGGTGGTTTCGATGCCGCTGCCGCTGTAGTTGAGCACCATCACCCGGCCGGCGTGCTGGCGATTGAGGCGCTCAGCCGCCTTGGCCAGATCCAGCTTGATCACCTCGCTGGGGCAGCTGCCCACCAGAAACAGAGTGCGGATCTCGGGGCGGCGCGCCAGCAGCTGGGCCACCAGCCGGTCGAGCTCCTCATTGGCATCAGCCAGACCAGCCAGATCCCGCTCCCCCAGGATCGCCGTGCCGAAGCGGGGCTCGGCAAAGATCATCACGCCGGCGGCGCTCTGGATCAGGTGGGCGCAGGTGCGCGATCCCACCACGAGAAAGAAGGCATCCGGCATGCGCCGGTGCAGCCACACGATCGAGGTGAGCCCGCAGAACACCTCCCGCTGGCCGCTCTCGCGCCACACATAGGGTGCCGCCGGGTCTGCCGCCGCCAGAGCTGCCGCTTCTGGACCTGCGGTGAACGTGGGCGGGGGGGATGTAACCGCCATACAGCGGCTCCTGGGGGCCGACAACGTTCCTGGGCTAATGACGCCAGCCGGCCAGCGGCAGCTGAGCCGTACAAATGTTTGAACAGCCTGTGAGCAATTCGCTACGCACCAGCGGCAGGCTTCAGCCCAGCAACTGCGCCATCACCGGCTCCAGTCCATCAGCGAGGGGACGTGGGCTGCCGAGGCGCTCGCTCCAGACCACCCCCGTGAGCAGCTCCTCGGAGGTCACCAGGGCCATGTCCTGACCCTCCAGCAGCACCAACCGCTCCAGCGGCACCGTGAGCTCGGCCATGAAGATGTGGGCTGTGCGCCGCGGGATGCGGTGCTCCATGGCGTAGCGCAGCTCCTGGGGCTGCCAGCTGATCTCCTCCAGCAGCTCGCGCCGCAAGGCCTGCTCGGGCGTCTCGCCGGGATCGAGGTGCCCGCCGAACAGCCCCCAGCAGCCCGGCGCCACGATGCCGGGCACGTCATCGCGAAGCTGCATCAACCAGCGGCCCTGCCGCCGCAGCATCGCCAGGGCGACTTCAGGAGGCATCGGCTGCATCGCCTGCTTGGGGGACATGGGGCTGGGGGTAGCCACCAGGATGGGGCCGCCATCCCTCCAGAGCCAATCGAGACAGGGCCAAGTGAGGCTGGCTCAACCAATGGAGGGCCAGTTCATGCTGGCTCCATCAATGCTGGTGCCCCTTCAGCCAACACCGTCTCTGGGCCGGTGAGTCAAGCCGCTGCTGGCCTGAGGCACCGGTCGGTGTCATTCACCGGCGCCCTTGGTGGGTGTCTTTGGCCGACTCCATTGGTCGGTGTCAGATGAACCGCAACGGGTAGGGGTTGAGCAACTCTTCTGGATAACAGGACAAAAACCCGATCAAAGACAGGATTAAAAATCCTATGAATAACAGGATGATTCATGGAGGATTGCATGGGGTGATCCGTAAGCCTTGCCAACCCCCAAGGCCCCGGCTCTCCAGTCCCCAGTCACACAGCACCAGCTCCACAAAACAGGCTGCAGCGCAACAGCTCCAGCGCGACAACATGCGCCGGCTCCAACTCGAGCTCCACAACACCGGTTCGAGCTCCTCGACAACCCGGCGCGTTCCAGCCACTCCAGGCACGGGGCCCCGAACCCTGATCCCAGCGCAACCCCCAAGCCCCTTCCGAGGCCTATCGCCGGAGCCTTCTGCTCCAGGAGCCGAGTTTGGATCCTGACCCGGGATCCTCACCTGCAATCACCGAGGCGGCGGACGTTCCCCATGAGATGGGGGCAGGGGGACTTGAACCCCCACAACCTCACGGTCTGCGGATTTTAAGTCCGCTGCGTCTACCGATTTCGCCATGCCCCCGGCAAGCGCACTCTAGATTTGACGCACCCAAAGAGCTCGGCAGTGGCACTTCCCGGCTTCCTGAATGGTCTGGCCGCCGGCCTCAGCCAAGACACCCTGCTGGTGCTGGCCCTCTACGCGGCCATTGGCGGCGCCTACCTGGTGGTGGTGCCCCTGGCGCTCTACGCCTGGATGGTGAAGCGCTGGACCGTGATGGGCAAGCTGGAACGCTTCGCCGTGTACGGGCTGGTGTTTCTGTTCTTCCCGGGCCTCATCCTGTTCGCCCCGTTCATCAACCTGCGCATGGCAGGCCAGGGGACGACGTGACCAAAGGGCAGGCAGTGCTGCTGGGCCTGGCGGTGCTGGGCCTCGGCGCCATTGGCTACGGCGCCTTCGCCGCCACCGGTTTCGAAGGCTTTTCCGCGGGTATCGCCGCCTCGGCTCTGCTGATGGTGCTGGTGGTGGGCTGGACGGCCACCTACCTGCTGCGCGCCCTCACCGGCAACATGACGTACATGCAGCAGCGGCGCACCTACCGCGCCGCCTACGACAGCTTCACCAGCGAGGAGCTGCAGCGCAAGTTTGAGGCCCTCAGCCCGCAAGAGCAGGAACGGCTGCTGCGCGAAACCGGCCAGCTCGACCAGGTCGACCAGGTGGGCCAGCCTGAGGCGATCGCCGGCGACAGTCCCGGCCCCAAAACCGGCGAGGCATAGGCTCACGGGCTGAGATCCGCCCCCCGATCGCTGCTGTGACTGCCGCCGCCACCCCGATCCAGCAACGTTTCGAGCAGCTGCATAACCAGGGGCGCTGCGCCCTGATGCCGTTTCTGATGGCGGGCGACCCTGATCTGGCCGGCACCCGCGCCGCCCTACTGGCCCTGCAGGCCAACGGCGCCGACCTGATCGAGCTGGGCATTCCCTACAGCGACCCCCTGGCCGATGGTCCGGTGATCCAGGCCGCCGCCAGCCGGGCGCTCGGCAGCGGCACCACCCCCGCCAGGGTGCTGGAGATGCTGAGCTCGCTCAAGGGCGAGCTCACGATTCCGGTGGTGCTGTTCACCTACAGCAACCCCCTGCTCAACCGCGGCATGGACTCCTTCTGCCAGGAGGCCGCCGCCGCCGGCGCCGCAGGCCTGGTGGTGCCCGATCTGCCGCTGGAGGAGGGCGAGAAGCTCTCGGCGATTGCCGCCGCCCATGGCCTGGATCTGGTGCTGTTGGTGGCCCCCACCACCCCGGCCGAGCGCATGGCCCGCATCCACCAGGCCAGCCGCGGCTTCACCTATCTGGTGAGCGTCACCGGCGTGACCGGCGTGCGCACCGCCCTGGAATCGCGGGTGGGAACCCTGGTGCAGCAGCTCAAGGGACTGGGCGACACGCCCGTGGCCGTGGGGTTCGGGATCTCCGGCGCCGAACAGGCTCGCCAGGTGCGCCAGTGGGGCGCCGACGGCGCGATCGTTGGCAGTGCCCTGGTGAAAGCGATGGCCGCCGCCCAGAGCGAAGGCGTGCCGGTGGGTGATGCCGCCGGCCGCTTCTGCGCCGAACTGCGCACCGGCCTCGACGGCTGAGCCACGCAGCGCATCTGAGCCAGGCAGAGAGGCTGACTCAATCCAGCCGGCGACCAGGCCGGATGCCGGTGGGGGCTCCGGCACGATCAGCGCCGGGCTGCCAGTGACTCACCGTCAGCGGCCCCTGCTCCTGCGGCGCAAAGCTGGTGCGCCAGCCGGAGATCCAGTCGATCACCACCCGACCGCCCTCCAGGCGCCAGGCGCCGCCGGCGCTGCGGTCGATCGTGTTGAAGGCCAGGCCATTGGAGAGCAGGCTGGCGCTGTAGGGGGGCAGGTCGGTCTGGGCGGGCTGGAAGCTGTACACCCCCACCACCTGGGCCACGGGCCCATCGAGCCGCACGGCTTTGCCGCTGTTGCTGGGCGGCTGCAACCGGTCGCCTCCGGGCTCCCACGACCACTGCACCGGCCCGGCCGGGCCCATCAGCAGCGCATCGGTCCAGCCATCGCCGTAGTCAATGCGCACGCCATTGCCCCAGGGGCTCCAGCGGCCCTGCTCGCTCAGCTGCTCCAGCCGCAGGCTGCCGCTGCCGGCCATGGGCGTGCCCTCGATGCCCGCGGTGCTGGTGGCGCGGCCATCCGGCCGCAACCGCACGTTGAAGAGGTTGTTGGCGTTGTCCACCAGCGCCCACACGCCGACATAGCCCTGGCCCTGCCGGCGCGCCTGGTCCTGGGTGGGAGCGGCAGTGGCAGTAGGAGTGGCAGTAGGAGTGGCCGGCATGGCATTGGCCCTGTAGGCCGGCCCGCAGGCACCCAGGGCGCCGGCCACCAGCAGCAGCGAGAGGGCGGAAGACAGTCGAGGCGCCAATACGTTCACGTCCGCTACCCGTTCAGATCGACAACAACGCCCCCATGATGGCGGCAGCGCAGCCATCCCATCCCGTGCTGTTGTCTCCCGCCTGTGAACGCAACAAGGAACCGATCCTGGCGGTGCTGGAGGAGTGGCTGCAAGGCAACGCCAGGGTGCTGGAGATCGGCTCGGGCGGCGGCCAGCACGCCGCCTTCTTCTGCCAGCGGATCGCCAGCCTGAGCTGGCAGGCCAGCGAGCGCCCTGAAGGTCTGGCGGATCTACAGGCCCAGCTGGCAGAGGTGTCGCCCGCAAGCCTGGCGCCGGGCTCACGACTGCTGGGCCCGATCGCGCTGGATGTGACGCGCGGCGAGCAGTGGCCGCGGCAGAGCTTTGATGCGGTGTTCAGCGCCAACACCTGCCACATCATGCCGGCGGCGGCCCTGCCCCAGCTGCTGGCGGGGGCTGCGCGGGTGCTGCGGGCCGGCGGCCTGCTGCTGCTCTACGGGCCCTTCCACAACGGCGGCGTGCACACAGCCCCCAGCAACGCCGCCTTCGACGCCCACCTGCGCAGCCTTGATCCGGCCATGGGTGTGCGCGACGCCCTGGCCCTGCAGGAGCAGGCCCGGGGCCTGGGCCTCGAGCCCCTCGCCGATGTGGCGATGCCCGCCAACAACCGCGTGCTGGTGCTGGCGCGGCAGCCATGAGCGAAACCAGCTCAGGCCAGCACGGCGCCAACCAGGCCAGCGCCCTGTTCGGCGCCGTGGCAAGCGCCTATGCCCGCCACCGGATCACCTACCCCGAGGCCTTCTTCGCCGCCTTGCGCAGCCAGCTCGCCAGCCCCGATCCCCTGGTGTGGGACTGCGGCTGCGGCAGCGGTCAGGCCAGCCTCGATCTGGCCGCGCACGGCATCCGCGTGATCGCCACCGATGCCAGCGCCGCCCAGCTGGCCGCCGCGCCCAGCCACCCGCGCATCCGCTGGCGCCAGGCCCGGGCCGAGGCCAGCGGGCTGGAGACCACCAGCGTGGACGGGGTGCTGGTGGCGGCGGCGGTGCACTGGTTCGCCGGCGAGGCCTTCAATGCCGAGGTGTGCCGCGTGGCCAAACCGGGAGCCGTGCTGGCCTGGATCGGCTACCTGCCGTTGCTGTTGCCCCAGCCACGGCTCCAGGCCGTGATCGATGCCTTCCACCACGGCACCCTGGGCCCCTGGTGGCCAGCGGAGCGGCGCTGGGTGGAGCAGAGCTACGCCGGCCTCAACTTTCCAGGGCAGGAATGGCCCTTCCCCACCGACCTGGTGATCGAGCGGCACTGGACCCTGGCCGAACTGCTGGCCCACATCGGCACCTGGTCAGCGGTGACACTCAGCCGCGAGGCGGGCGCCGATCCTCTGCCGGCCCTGACCGCCGAGCTCATGCCGCTGTGGCCCGATCAGGGCGGCGCAGCCCTGCAGGTGCGCTGGCCGTTCATGGGCCGCTGGGGCGCGGTGCGGCCAGCACGGCCCTGATGCCGCCCAACAGGCGCCCCAGGGCCTCCTCCAGCTCCGCCGCAGCGAGCAGGCCGTAGCTGAGCCGCAGCACGGGGGGGCCGGCGGGATAGCCGAAGCTCTCGCCGCACACCGCCGCCACCCGGTGCTCGAGCACCAGCCGCCGCATCAGCTGCTCACCCGTGAGCCCGTCGGCCGTGAGCGTCCTGGAGGCGGCGGGATCCAGCGCCAGAGGATCCAGCGCCAACAGGCCATAGAACGCACCATCGGGCTCGGCCAACAGCCGCACCGGCAGGCCCTGGCCCCGCGCATCCGCCACCGCGGCCAGCAGCTGGGCGCGCCGCTCGGCCAGGGCCGCGATCCGAGGTCGGCACCAGGCCGGCCCCGCCGCCAGCGCCGCCCGGGCAACCCGCTGGATCAGCCGCGGCGGGCAGATCAGCACCGTGTCCTGCACCTTGGCCAGGGCGGCCGTGAAGGCCGCCGGGGCCGCCATGAAGCCCACCCGCCAGCCGGCCATGCCGTAGGCCTTGGAGAGCGACTGCAGGGTCACCGTGTGGGCCGCGGCCCCCGGCAGCGAGGCCGGACTGACGTGGGGCTCGCCGCCGTACACGAACTGGCCGTAGGCCTCATCGCTGATGTGGAGCAGGCCGCGGCTGGCGCAGAGCCGGTTGATCGCGGCCAGCACCGGCCCAGGGATCACCACGCCACTGGGGTTGTTGGGCGACACCGTCACGATCGCCCGGGTGCGGGGCGTGATCGCCGCCGCCAGCCGCTCGGGATCGGGCACCAGACCCGCATCCACCGGCACGGGCCGACCACCGGCCAGCTGGATGGCCATCACGTGGTTGAAGTAGTAGGGCAGCGGCAGGATCACCTCGCTGGGTTCCGCCGGCGGCCCCTCGCACAGCACCTGGGCGATGGCGTTGAAGGCCATGTTGCTGCCGGCCGTCACCCACAGATCGGCACCCGCCAGATCCAGGCCGTCGGCGCTCAGGGTCGCCGCCAGCGCCTCCAGCAGCTCGGGGTCGCCGGCCACCGGGCCATACATGTCGAGGGGGCCGCACGCGCCTTCAGCCGGATCATGCGGGCCGAGGGGCAAGGCTTCCGCCAGCGCCCCCTCCAGAGCCTCAGCCACCTGGGGCGGCGGACCCCAGCCCACCATGCCCTGGGCCAGCGACAGGGTGCCCGGGGTGCGGCGCACCAACGCCCCCAACTCGGGAATCACCGGCCGCAGCACCTGCCCCAGCCGCTCGGCGGGCTGAATCATGGGTGGGCTGGATGGTGGGCTGGCGAAAAAATGGTGGCGTCCCCCATGCGGAGGACGCCGGGTGCTGCCGGGATGGAACAGTGCGGGAGCTGGTGGCCGACTCCCGACCTCGGCAACATTCCACCCCTAGCCAGCCCCGCGAGCCGTGGCAACACCTCAGCGTCCAAGCTCAGAGGTTGTATTTCTTGGCGGCCTGGTTCTTGCAGGTGACTTTGGCCTGTTCGATCGACTGGCGTTTCTTCATCTGCTGCACCACGCACTCACAGGTGGAGTTGGCCATGCCATCAGGGGCCGGCTTGCCGGAGGCCTTCACCTCATCGTTCACCGCCTTGAGGCAGTACTTGCGCACCATCTGATCCATCATGTTGTCGCCTGCGTGGGCCGGCGCAGCCAGACCAGCCGCCAGGCCTGTCAGCAGAGTCAGGCCAGCCGCAGAGCGGAGCGCAGCCGCAGGGCGGAAGCGGGTCAGCATCGTGAATGAAAACGGAAGGTCTTACGGTCCTAACACCTTCTGGCCGCCAGACCGCCATGGCCCGCTTCGTGCTCTGGGGCACCTACTGCGACAACGCCCTCGAGAAGCGCACCCCCTTCCGGCAGGAGCACCTGAACCGGCTGCAGGAGCTCAAAGATGCCGGCACGCTGATCACCCTGGGGCCCACCGAGGGCAGCACCCACGTGTTCGGGATCTTCGAGGCCGAGAGCCTCCAGCAGGTGGAAGAGCTCGTGCACAGCGACGTGTACTGGCGTGAAGCGATCTGGACGGCCGCCGAGGTCTACCCCTGGGTCCAGGCTTTCTAGCGGCAGCTCTCTGGCGGCAGGGCTAACTGTGGGGCCAGCCCGCCAGGGCCTGCTGCCACACGTAGGCGGCTACGGCCTCGGGCCCGTCGTCTCCGAGCACCGCCCCATAGCCCCCCATCTGACCGATGCCGCCCACTGCGATCGCCGCGATCGCCTCAGGACCGTCGATGTGCTGGCGCTGCAGCGCGGCCAACTTGAGGGTCTTGCCGCGGCGAATGATGTTGCCGCCATTGACGTGGCAACCACTGCAGTGCTGGGCGAACAACGCCTCTCCCTGGGAGTCAGCTGCAGCCCAGGCGGGCGTGGCCGTAGCCAGCAGCACCCCCACCAGCAGAGCCAGAACCGGCCCCAGAATCCACGTGCGCAACAACGCGAACGACGCGTGCAGCGATCGGAACCGGGCCAACATCGGCATCACAAGCTGGAGGTTTGGCGCTGAACGCTCTGGAAAATGACGCTCATTGTGGCGTCATTCTCAAGTCAAGCTGATGGTCAGCTCGGCCCAGGCTGGCGGGCCGGAGATCCGGCAAGGCCTTGGAGAAGGCGCTAAAGAAGACGCATCGCAGCTGCCTGGGCCGCCGAGGTGCCAACGCCGGACCCGCCAACCCCCAGCCCTCCAGCCCCAAGTGGGCCAGCGGCGCCCTCCAACCGCCCGGCCATCACCCTGCTGCACAGCGCCGACTGGCAGATCGGCAAGCCTTACGGTCGGGTCAGCGACCCCGACAAGCGGGCCCGCCTGCGCCAGGTGCGGCTCGACTGCATCCAGCGACTGGCCGGCCTCTGCCGCAGCCGGACGGTTGATCTGGTGCTGGTGGCCGGCGATCTGTTTGATGCGCCCACCCCTAGTAGCAGCGATGTGAGCGCGGTGTGCGCCGGTCTTGGCGCCATGGGAGTGCCGGTGCTGGTGATCCCCGGCAACCACGACCACGGCGGCCCGGGCAGCGTGTGGCACAGCAGCTTCTTCGCCGAGGAACGCCAGCGCCGCTGCCCCAACCTGCAGGTGCTGCTGGAGCGCCGCCCCCTCGAACTCGAGCAGGCGGTGGTGCTGCCCTGCCCGCTGCTGCGGCGCCGCGAGAGCAGCGACCCGTGCGCCTGGCTGCAGCAGGTGAACTGGTCGGAGTTGCCAGCCGACAAACCGCGGCTGGTGCTGGCCCACGGCGCCGTGCAGGGCTTCGCCGGCAGCGATCTAGAGCTGGCCAGCGATGCCGACGACGACAACCCTCCCTCCGCCCACAACCTGCTTCAGATCCAGGCCCCCTGGAGCCGCGAGATCGACTACGTCGCCCTGGGCGACTGGCACGGGCTCAAGCAGGTGACGGATCAGTGCTGGTACAGCGGCACCCCGGAGCCCGACCGCTTCCCCCGCTCCAGTACCTACGTGAGCGGCCG
Organism: Prochlorococcaceae cyanobacterium; assembly: GCA_044352535.1. Lineage (GTDB taxonomy): Bacteria > Cyanobacteriota > Cyanobacteriia > PCC-6307 > Cyanobiaceae > NIES-981. The sequence continues at coordinate 6,656 of JBILDP010000026.1, read as the reverse complement.
GGTGCTGGAGGTGGTGGCGGCTCGCGGCCTGCCCCCCCAGGTGACGCCGCTGGCCACCGGCCAGCTGGGCTGGCACCCGCTCACGGCCAACCTGCGGGGCTCCACCGACCTCGATCACCTCGAGCAGCAGCTGCAGGCGCTGCTGGGGGATCGGGTGGGCGAAGACCTGCTGCTGCTCGAGCTGGAGGGCAGCCTCAGCCTGGCCGACCAGCGTCGCCTGACCGCCCTGCGCGAACGCCTCGAAGCCCAGCTGCTGCGGCTGAAGTGGCGTGGCCACTGCCAGGAGGCCCCCGGCGACACCGAACTGGCCGAGCTCACCGGCCGCGGCGATGCCCCGCTGGTGGCAGCTGTGGCCGAGTCGCTGCAGCAACAACGCGCCAGCAGCCCGGCGGAGAGCGCCCTGCTCGAGCGAGCCCTCTGCGAGCTGCACCGGGCTGTGCATCAGGCCAGCCAGACAGCCCCGCAGGCGAGCGCCTAAACCATGCGCCTGCTCCATCTCACCCTGCGGCGGGTGCGCCGCCACCGCGAGCTGCGGCTGGCCTTCGCACCCGGCCTCACCCTGGTGGGCGGGGCCAACGAGAGCGGCAAGAGCACCCTGGCGGAGGCGCTGCACAAGGGGCTGTTCCTCAAGGCCTCCGCCACCGGCCGCGGTGTGGAGGAGCTGCGCTCACGGCTGCATCCGGGTCTGCCGGAGGTGGAGATCGGCTTTGAGGCCAGGGGCCAGCAGTGGACCCTGCGTAAGCGATTCGCGGGCTCCAGCGGCACCTGCCAGCTCAGCCACGGCGGTGGCCTCAGCCTCAGCGGCGCCGCGGCCGAGGAGCAGCTGGCCGAGCTGCTGGGGGTGGATGGAGCCGTGGAGGGTCGGCGCATCGCCCAGTTGCCCCTGCGCTGGGCCCACCTCTGGGTGCGCCAGGGAGAAGCGGGCACCAACCTGCTGGCCGGGCCCGCCGAGGCCTACGACCTGGGCCGCCTGATCGAGCAACTGCAGCGGGGGGAAGGCGCCGGAGCAGCCCTGGAATCGGCCCTCGACCGGCGCGTGGTCAACGACCTGCAGCGCCAGCTTGAGCTGCAGTTCACCGCCACCGGCAAGGTGCGGGCCGGCTCGCCGCTGGCCCTCGCCGGCCAGCGGCAGCAGCAGGCCCGCCAGCGGCTCGACGCCGCCCAGGCCGTGCGCGACCAACTCAACGACAGCCTTGATGCCCTGCAACAGATCGAGGAGCGGATCGAGGAGCTCGAGCAGCGCCAGGCCCCGGCGCTGGAGCAGCTGCGGCGGCACCTGGCCGAGCGCCAGCTGCGGGAGGCCGAGCTCAGGCCCCTGCAGCAGCAGCGGCAGCAACTGCAGCAGGCACGGGCCGAGTGGCAACAGCTCAGCCAACAGCTCGAGCAGCAGCGGCGCGAGCAGCGGCAGCTGCTGCTGCAGGTTGGCGAACAGCAGCAACAGCTGGCCCAGGTACAGCAGCAGATCGAGCAGCTCGGCGCCCGGGGCCAGCAGTGTGAGCAGGAGTTGGGCCAACGGGCGCAGGAGCGGCAACTGGTGCAGCTGCTGCTCGATCAGGAGCAGTTGCGGCGCGATGTGGCCCAGCGCCAGCAGCACCAGCGCGAGTTTCAGCAACTGCAGACCCAGGCCGGGGCGATCAAGGCGCAGCTGGCCCAGCTGCCGGCCATCGGCGCCGCCGAACTCGCCGGGCTGCGGCAGGCGCAGCTGCAGCTGGCCCAGGCAGAGGCGCGGCGCCAGGCCAGCGCCACCACCCTGGAGCTGCTGGCGTCTGACCAGGCGGTGCAGCTCGCTGGCCAGCCGCTGCTACCAGGGCAGCCGGCCGAGCTGCTGCGCAGCGGCGAGCTGCAGGTGGGCGCAGGGGTGCGGCTGCGGATCAGTCCGGGTGGAGGCGAGGCGCCCCAGCAGGCCCAGGCCCGGTGGCAGGCCTGCCAGCAGGCCTTCAGCGCGCAGCTGGCGAAGCTGGGGGTGGTGAACCCGGAGCAGGCCGAATCGATCGGCAGCCAGCGCCAGGGGCTGGAGGCAGAGCTGCAGCGGCTGCGGGAGGCGGCGGGCGCCATTCCCTGGGCGCGGCTGCGCCAGGAGGAGGCCGACCAGCAGCAGCGGCAGCAGGGGCTCACGGCCGCGCTGGCCCCCTTCAGCGCCAGCTTGGAGCAGCGGCGCCTGGAGCAGGGCGAGCTGGCGGAACAGCGGGGGCCGCTGGAGCAGTGGCGCAGCGCCCTGGAGGCCCAGCTGAGCGCCCTGGAACAGCAGCGCCAGCAGGGGCAGCAGCAGCTTCAGCAGGCCCGCCGGCAGCACGCCGAAGCCGACGCCGGCCTGCGCCGGCACGAGCAACAGCTGCAGCAGCTGGCCGGCTCCCTCAGCGGGCTGGAGCAGCGGCAGGCCCAGCTGCAGCAACAGCACGGCGATCTGACCCAGCTTGAGACTGCGCTCGCCCGCGCCGAGCACGACTGTGCCGGCCGCGACCAGGCCCTGGCCCAGCTCGAGCGGCAGATCGGCGCGGCCCGCGCTGATCTGCACCCCGCCGGCTCCGCGGCAGTGCCGCTCGACCCAGAAACAAAACTGCGGCAGCTGCAGGCCGAGAAAGACGACCTGCTCACCCGCCGCGGCCAGCAGCAGCAGCGGATCCTCAGCCTCAGTGCCCAGGACCCCGCGGCGGCGGTGGAGCAGGCCCAGGCCGAGCTGGAACAGGCGGAGGCGGAGCTGCAGCGTCTGCAGCTGCAAGCCCAGGCGCTGCAGCTGCTGCTGGGCCGCTTCGATCAGGAACGGCGCTCGCTCTCCCAGCGCTACAGCCTGCCCCTGGGCCAGGCGATCAGCCGCTACCTCAACTGCCTGGCTGTGCCCGGCTACGAGCCGGGGCTCGACTTTGAGCCCAACAAGGGCTTCGCCAACCTGCAGCTGCGGCAGGGGGGCGAGGGCTTCCGCTTCGAGGAACTCAGCGGCGGCATGCGCGAGCAACTCAATGGGGCCCTGCGACTGGCGATCGCCGAGGTGTTGCAGCCCGCCTACGAAGGCTGCCTGCCGCTGCTGTTCGACGACGCCTTCACCAACAGCGACCCGACCCGCCAGGAGGGGCTACGGCAGATGCTGCAGCAGGGCATCGCCCGGGGGCTGCAGATCGTGCTGCTCTCCTGCACCCCGGAGCTCTATGCGCCCCTGCTGTCGGGCGGCGGCCGCCGGCACGAGCTGGTGGAACCCGCAGGCAATGGGGCGTGATGCACTGGCAGCTGCGCCCCCTCGATCCCGGCGACCGCGATGCCCTGATCGCGGTGTACCGGGATGCGGTGCTCAGCCAGACCCCTGGTCTCTACAACCCCGAACAGGTGCGGGCCTGGGCTGGTCACGCCGACGCGGGGGTGGGGGCGTCTGCGCTAGCCGGCCTGGAGCGGGGCTACGGCCTGGCCAGCCTGGAGGCCGGCGAAACCACCACCGGCGAAACCACCATTGAGGCCTTCGGCATCCTCGATCCGCCCGCGGGCGATCGCTGCCGGCTGTCCCTGCTCTACTGCCGCGGCCGCGCCAGTCGCCAGGGGCGGGCCAGCGCCATCCTGGCGGGCCTGGAGCTCTGGGCCCGGCAGCGAGGCTGCCTCCAGCTGCACACCGAAGCCAGCCAGCTGTCGCGGCCCCTGCTGGAGCGGCGCGGCTGGCGAGTGGAGCGGGAAGAACGGCTGGTCTTCGCAGGGGAGCCGTTTGTGCGTTGGCGGATGATCAGGGATCTGAGCTGAGGGCAACCGCAGGCCATGGCCGAGGCCGATCTGCAGCAGTTTCTGCGCAAGGTGGCGCAACTCAACGCCTTCGTGGCCCTGAGCGAGGCCAACCCCGAGCTGCGCCGGGAGCTGGCCGGCTGCTCCCACCACAACGCCGTGGTGGAGCTGGCGCGGCGCCATGGCTTCGAGATCGGTCGGCGCTGGGGCGAGCCAGTTGCTAATCCCGAGCTGGCCTCCAGCCCTGCCCCGGTATCCACCGCTGGATCCACCGGCAACCTGCTGACACCGGCCTGCCCAGCCCCCGGAGAGGAGCACATCACCGTGCTGCAACGGGGCCAGGGCTGGCGACTGGAGCGGATCCATTCCTGTCAAGCCAGCAGCCCCGAGGGCTACTGGTACGACCAGGAGGAGCACGAGTGGGTGAGCCTGATCCAGGGCAGCGCCCTGTTGCAGTTTGAAGATGAGCCGGCACCCCGCAGCCTCAGCCGCGGCGATGCTTTGCTGATCGCGCCGCACCGGCGCCACCGGGTGGTGGCTACCGACCCGGCTCCTGGATCCGTATGGCTGGGCCTGTTCTGGCGGGAGGCTTGCGCAGCGTGAGCGAGCGCACCAGCCAGAACGACGCCGCCAGACACAGCACCGCCACCCCCAGGCCCGCCAAGAGCTGGGGCTTGCTCTCGGCTCCGGCCGGCAGCACGATCACCTTGCGGGCCACGGCCGTGATCGCCGTGAGCAGCACCAGCTCGATCTGCACCACGTGCCGGCGCAGGTAGGAGGTGATGTTCTGCAGCACCTCGATGGCGATCAGCAGGTTGAGCAGATCGCCCAGCACCTTGGTGAGCTTGCTGCCCAGCCAGGGGGTGCCCGGCACGGTGAGCGCCCAGCCCACATCCCAGATGAGCTGGAGCGTGGCGACCGCCATCACCACCACCAACACAAAGCCGAGCAGCTTGGCCAGCTGCTGCTCGGCGCGATCGATCACCCGCAGGTAGGTGGCGTCGTCAAACAGGCGCCCCAGGCGGCGAAACATCAACCCTTTCCTCAGTTCCTGAACAGTTCGAACTGGGGCCTGGCCTGGGTGTCACTGGGTGAATTCTCCAGCTGGGTGTCGCAGGTGATCGAGCCATCCGGCTTGGTCACGCAGTTCTTGGGCTTCACCTTGGTGGCGGGGCCCACCGAACTGCCTGGCCCCACCATGAAACTCTCGGCCTGGGCCAGCAGGGCTGGCTGGGCCAAGGACGCTGCTGAGGCTGGGGCTGAAGCAGCAGCGCCGGCCAGAGCCAGCAGGGCCGCGCAACGGCCCAGCCGGCGGGCACACAGGCGGTGGGGCATCACGGGTCAAGAGCAACACTGGCCCCACTTTGGCGGCAGTCGCTCAGGGTTGCTGGTCCTGACGGATCTCCTGCAACAGCAGATCCAGCTGCCCGAGGGAGTCGCTGAGGTCGAGGCCGAGGGCGCGGCCGCCCTCGCCGGCATCCTCGGCCTGCCAGACCTCCTCGATGTGGCAGAGCTGCTCGGCCAGGCCCGCCAGGCCCTGCTGGCTGTGGGTGCGCACCAGGGCCTCGAGCAGCACAGGCATGCGGATCGAGCTGGCCTGCAGGGCGCGGCGCAGGTCAGCCTGGGTGCGGCCTGTGTGGCGCAACCAGTCCTTGAGGAAAGCCTGCAGATCGTCGAGATCGGCGCTGCTGAGTGAGGACGTGCTGCTGGAGGAGGCCATGGCGGTCAACGGCCAAGTGGGAACCAGCGATCCAGTCTGCGCTTGGCCCGCTGCCGGATCGACGGGGTGCGGTAGCGGCCGAGCACCCCAAGCAGGGTGGTGATCGCCACCAGGTCGTCGCTGAAACCCACCACCGGCAGCAGATCGGGAATCAGATCGAGCGGCACCAGCAGGTAGGTGAGGGCCGCCAGCACGGTGAAACGGGCCGGCTGGGGGGTATCGGCGTCGAGCAGCAGCTCCAGGCACTCCAGCGCCGGCCGCGCCAGTCCCCGCCCGGCGCGGCGCAGCAGCCGCAGCAGCAGCGCCTCATCCACCACGGAGCTCTCCAGCACCTCGGCTTCGAGCGGCTCTTCGCTGCCGGTGGAACGATCAGCAGACCTGTCAGCGGACATGGCGGCAGACATGGCAGGTGTGGCGGCAGGGTCCGCCCAGGGATCGATCCATTGTTGGCGGACCCGACTCAGGCCAGCCCGGCCTCAAGGCCGGTCTTCCGCAGCTTGCGCAGAGCCCGCTGCACCACCTGACGGCAGTATTCGCGGCTGCACTCAAGCTGGCGGGCCACTTCGGCCAGGGTGCGCCACTCGTGGCTGCCATCGAGACCGAAGCGCAGCATCACCACCGTGCGCTCCTTCGGCGTGAGGCTGGCCTGCTCCAGCAACGTCCACACGCTGGCCATGCGCTCAGCCAGCTCGGCTCGCTCCAGGGGCGGCATCTCGCTGCTGGGCAGCACATCCACCAGCTCGGATGGATCCGACTTCGACTTCACCACCCCCTGCAGGCTCACGGTGACGCTGCGCAGCTCGCAGCCCAGCAGCTCTTCCACCTCCTCGCAGGGCAGTTGCATCACCCGGGCCAACTGGGCAGGTGTGGGCATCACGCCATGGGCCTGCAGGTAACGGGCCTTGGCGGCCCGGAGCCGGGTCAGTTTTTCATTCACATTCACCGGAATCCGGATCGTGCGGCTCTGGGTGGAGAGGGCACGATTCAGGCCCTGGCGAATCCACCAATAGGCGTAGGTGCTGAAGCGGTGGCCACGGGTGGGGTCGTATTTCTCCACGGCCCGCGTGAGGCCCAGCGTGCCTTCCTGGATCAGATCAAGCAGATCCAGACCCTTGTTCTGATAGCGCTTGGCCAGATTCACAACCAGCCGCAGGTTGGCCGTGATCATCTGGTTCTTGGCGCGCTCACCGATGCGGATGGTGCGGCGCTCCAGATCGTTGTAGCTGCAGGCTGGACC
>JBILDP010000165.1:0-4978 GCA_044352535.1 Prochlorococcaceae cyanobacterium | reverse complement strand
ACCCACTGGTCAAACTCATCTGCGCTGAGCTCGCCCAACACCAGGGCTGCCTCCTTGAGGCTGAGTTGGTGGTGGTGCGCGTGCTTGTCGATGGCGCAGGCGCGGTCGTAGCCGATTGCCGGGGTGAGGGCGGTCACCAGCATCAGGCTCTGATCGAGCAGGGTGTCGATGCGGCTCGCATCGGCCTGAAGGCCCTCGATGCAGTGCTCGCGGAAGCTGGAGCAGCTGCCGGTGAGCAGCTCGATGCTCTCCAGCAGGTTGTGGGCGATCAGGGGCTTGAACACATTGAGCTCAAAATTGCCCTGGCTGGCGGCCATCTGCACGGCGGTGTTGTTGCCCATCACCTGCACGGCCACCATCGTGAGGCTCTCGCACTGGGTGGGGTTCACCTTGCCCGGCATGATCGAGCTGCCTGGTTCGTTTTCAGGCAGGATCAGTTCCCCGAGGCCGCAGCGGGGGCCGCTGGCCAGCCAGCGGATGTCGTTGGCGATCTTCATCAGCGAGCCAGCCAGCACCGTGAGCGCGCCGTGGGCGGCTGCCAGGGCCTCATGGCCCGCCAGGGCCTGGAATTTGTTCGGAGCGGAGGTGAAGGGCAGGCCGAGGCGCTCGGCCAGGCGGGCCGCCACAGCTTCGCCGAAGCCGGTGGGGGCATTGAGGCCGGTGCCCACAGCCGTGCCGCCGATCGCCAGCTGTTGCACCTGGGGCAGGGAGGCGCGCAGGCTCTCGAGTCCCAGCTCCAGCTGAGCCACATAGCCGCTGAACTCCTGACCCAGGCTCAGGGGCACCGCGTCCTGCAGGTGGGTGCGGCCGATCTTGATGATGGCCTTGAAGGTTTCGGCCTTGGTGGCGAGGGCGTTGCGCAGGGCCTCCACCGCCGGGATCAGGCGCCGCTGCAGCTCGATCGCCACGGCGATGTGCAGAGCCGCTGGAAAGGTGTCGTTGCTCGACTGGCTGAGGTTCACATGGTCGTTGGGATGCACCGGGCTCTTGCTGCCCAGCACCCCGCCCGAGGCCGCGATCGCCCGATTGGCGATCACCTCATTCACATTCATGTTGGTCTGGGTGCCGGAGCCCGTCTGCCACACCTTGAGCGGAAATTCCGCATCGAGCTGGCCGCTGGCCACCTCGTCGGCAGCCGCCACGATCAGGGTGGTGAGCTCGGGGCTGAGCTTGCCCTTGGCCTGGTTCACCTCGGCGCAGGCGGCCTTCAACTGCCCGAAGCTGTGCACCACAGCGAGGGGCATGGCCTGGCCAAACGGGAAGTAGTGCAGGGAGCGCTGGGTCTGGGCCCCCCAGTAGTGCTCGGCGGGCACGGCGATGGCGCCCATCGCATCGGTTTCCTGGCGCGTGGAACCGTGGCTGCTGGCTTCGCTCATGGCCCGATCGCTCACTGGCTCACCACCTCGGCATTCAGCTCGTTGATGCTCACCATGGTGCTGCGGCGGAATTCCTCGGGAATGGTGATGCCGGTGGCCTGGCTCACCGCGTCGTTGATCGCATCGAGCGGCACCTGGCCTTCCTGATCGAGCAGCACCTGCCCGTCGCCACCAAACACCACCACCTGCGGGGTGTGGCCGTGCCAGTAGTGGGCCGGATCGCTGGGCCCCTGATCGGCCCGGTTCTGCAGTGGGTCGGTGACCAGGGGGATCAGCTCGATCTGGTTGCCCCAGAGACGCTGCAGCTCCGATACCGCCGGTGAGAACTGCTTGCTGGCGGCGTCATCGTCGAGGTAGTACACAACCACGGCAGGGCGGTTTTCGGCCAGGGCCTGCTCGAGGCTGCTGCGGGGCGGCACCAGCGAGCCGTTGCCCGCATAGAGGGCGTAGATATTGCCGTCGTAGTTGTTGTTGGTGAGTGAGGCTTCGGCCGGCTGCACCGCCGGGCTGATCAGCAGCCCAGCGCCCAGGCAGACGCCCAGCAGCAGGGCCAACAGGGGTCGCAGCAACCAGGCCAGCACAGGGGATCGGCAGTTCGACTCATTGTGACGCCCGGAGGCCCCGACCCATGCCCTGCACAATCCCCCGACCCACCAGACCGATCGCCCGGCCGAGCACCTGGGTGAGCACCACCACGAGCAGGTCGCCCAGGCCCCGTGCCAGGGCCTGGGCCTGGGGCGCCAGGGCATCCCGGCTCTCGAGCGCCAGGGTCACGAGTTGCTGCGGCCAGCCCAGTTGCCGCAGTTCGCCGTCGCGCGGTTCGGTGAGCTGCACCGTGCTGATCCCCTGCTCCTGAAGTGCAAACAACTGGCGCCGACTCTCGTAGAGCGCCACAGGCCGCTCCCACCAGCTCTGCCAGCGCAACTGGGCATTGAGCTGGTTGCGCAGACGCTCCAGGTTGCGGGTTGAGAGCAAATCGGCCTGGAGGAGATAGCGCCGCAGTTCCGGCCAGCCCGCACAGCTTGACAGCACATCCGCGGCCAGCAGTTCGGCGGTGCGCACCAGCCAGTTGCTCACCAGCAGCTCCAGGTGCAGCAGGGCGCGTGGCTCATCGGCAGCCAGCAGCTGCCCGTCGACCAGCAGGGGCTGGGCGTGCACCAGGGAGGCAAGCATCGGCTGGGCCGCAGGGAGTTCAGGATCACCGGCCTTCAGATCGGCCCCATGGATCAGGTGCTCGGCCACGGCGCAGAGCCTGCCCTCCTGGGGCAACTGCACATAGGGGCTGGCCATTGCCCGGAGAGCCTGCTGGCGCAGTTGCTGCTGCAGCGGTTGCCAGAGTTCGCCCAGCCGGTTGGCGGGCACGGCCTCGGCGGCGAGTTGATCGCGGATCAGCCCGAGCTGCTCCAGCAGGGCCAGCAGCAGGTCGGAGCGTCGTTCCGGCCGCAGGGCTGCCAGGGCCAGCAGCTGTCCGCTGTGGTTGGCGGGCCCGTCGGCGAGGGCCTGGCGCAGCCGGGCATCCACGCTGGCCCAGATGCCCGCCGCGTTGCGCTGCTGCAGGGTGAGCGCCGTGCGGGGCGTCTTGCCAGCGGCATGGAGGTCGCCATCCCCCTGGCTGGGGCCCGTGCTGCTGCCCAGGGCGATGATGGCTGGGCCCCAGAGCACCAGCAACAGCTGGCGGGCGCTGCGCAGTTCCCGCAGGCGCCCTTCCAGCACGAGCCGGTGCAGCAGCTGGGTGGGTGGTGGTGTGAGCAGGCGCAGGCAGGCCTGGATGTCGGCATCCACCTGCAGCAGGCCGCTCTGGAGCAGCCATGGTCCCAGTCCCTGGGCGGCCCAGCTCGTTTGTGGGCCAACAGCGGCCGCCTGGGCCGCTGCCGTCTGATCGCTCAGGGCGAACACCCTTCCCCCCTCCAGCAGGGTCTGGATCGCCGTGATCAGGGCCTGTGGTTCCGGGGCATCCAGCAGCCCGGTGACCGGCAGCTGCAGCAAAAGATCTGCAGGCCAACGGTGTCCCCGCGGCAGCAGCAGCAGCACAGGTGTGGGCTGCCAGCGCTCCTTGAGCTGCAGCAGCTCAAAGTTGAGCTGCTCAGGGGCGATGCCGGTTTCGGCGGCCCAGATCACCAGCTGGGGAGCCCCGCTGAGCTCGCCTGGCTCCTGCACCACACGCGTGCCTGCAAGCCGATCCTCGATCAGGCGACTGAGGCCTTCACGCAGAAGCGGTTCGGCATACAGCAGCAGCTGGGAGGTCACTGCCGGATCAGCTCGAGTGGCCACACCGTAACGAGCGCAGCGCCATTTTCCAGTTGTCTGTGAACCGTGTCTGGAAACCGACTAGTCCCTGGGCCGACCGGTGAGATGCAGGGTGTAGGTCTCGATCCTGAAGCCCGTGTGCTGCTCGATCTGACGCAGCAGATCCGGGGGAAGCTCAACGTCGAGATCCTGAATGGCGCCGGATTCAAGACAGGTGAGGTGGCTGTGGGGATCGCTGCGATAGCCGTAGAGACGACCGGTGGCCCGATCCAGACACTCGATCACCCCGGCGCTCTGCAGGGCCTCAAGGTTCTGATAAACGGAGGTGTGGCCGATGTTGCGACCCAGGTTGTTGAGCTTCTCGAAGATGTCGCGGGCACTGAGGTGGGTTTTCTCACTCCAGAGCAGATCCAGCACCATGCGGCGCTGACGGCTCAGTCGCATACCCAGATCCCGGCAACGGCGATAGACGTCGTCGACGCTGGTGGCGGGAGCGCAGCTGCAACTGGCGTTGCCGGTGGGGATGGTGGCGGCGCTCACGCGACACACCTGATCAATCGATGAATCTGTTATAGGCCAACCCGCAAACGATTCGCTTTCGCCCGCGGGCGACCAGTCGCTGGTGGCCTGCCGTGAGGAGTCAGCCGATTGCGGCGCTGGCAGGGGCGGAGGGCAGATCCTGCAGCCGCCCGCTGCCGATCGCCTGCAGCGCTTCGGCCAGGTCCACCCGGCCGTCGTAGAGCGCCCTGCCCACGATCACGCCGCTCACCCCCTCGGCCTCCAGGGGCAGCAGGGAGAGCAGGTGCTCCAGGGTGCCGATGCCGCCGGAGGCGATCACGGGCACGGCGCTGGCCTCGGCCATCCCCCGCAGAAACTCCAGGTTGGGGCCCGCCAGGGTGCCGTCGGTGGCGATATCGGTGCAGATCAGGGCCGCCAGGGGGCTGGCGCTGAAGCGGCGGGCGAGGGCGCTGGCGTCGGTGCTGCTCTCCTCGATCCAGCCGCGGGTGGCCACCTTGCCGTTCTTGGCATCGATGCCCACCACGATCCGACCGGGGTGGCGTTCGGCCAGCTGTTCAACCAGCTCGGGCTGCTCCAGGGCCACGGTCCCGAGGATCACGCGATCGAGGCCGCAGGCCAGCAGCTCTTCGGCCCGTTCCGCCGTGCGCACGCCGCCGCCCAGCTGCACCGGGATCGCCAGGGCGGCGGTGACCGCCCGGATCACCGCGTGGTTCATGGGCTCACCGGTGCGGGCGCCGTCGAGGTCCACCAGGTGCAGACGCTCGGCCCCCTGCTCCTGCCAGCTGAGCGCCTGGGCCACCGGGTCGTCGGAGAAGCGGGTCACCTGGTCGTAGTCG
>JBILDP010000164.1:0-5017 GCA_044352535.1 Prochlorococcaceae cyanobacterium | reverse complement strand
AGGTGCAGGCCGGCGGCGCCTACCCCACGGTGGATGCCATCCGCCTGGCACCGGATCACCCCGATCGCGCCACCCTGCGGCAGAAATTCCTGGCCGAACACATCCACAGCGAAGACGAGGTGCGCTTCTTCGTGGAGGGCCGGGGCCTGTTCTGCCTGCACATCGGCGAGGCGGTGCTGCAGGTGCTCTGCGAGGCGGGCGACTGGATCGCCGTGCCGGCCGGCACCAGGCACTGGTTCGACATGGGGCCTGAGCCCAGCTTCTGCGCCCTGCGCTTCTTCCACAACCCGGAGGGCTGGGTGGCCCAGTTCACGGGTGATCCGATCGCCGAGCGCTTTCCGCTGCTCGATCAGCTGCTGGCCACCGCGTCCTGAACCACCCCTGCCGAGTGGAAGCGCACCGTGCCATCGGCTGGCTGGGCAGCAAGCAGGGCCTGCACTTCCAGGGCTGCCAGCTGCCCCAGCCGCTCCATCACCAGCGCCCGTGGCCAACGCTGCTCACACAGCACCCAGTACAGCCCGAAATGGCGGGCCTCACTGGCCAGCAGCTCCCCGTAGAGCCGCCTGAGCTCCGGATCGGGAGCGTGCTCGGCCAACAGCGCCATGCGCTCATGGCTGCGGGCCTCGATCAACCCCGCCACCAGAAAGGAATCGAGCATCCGACCGGGCTCCTCACGCCGCACCGCCCTGGTGAGTTCAGCGCCGTAGGGCGAGGCCTGCAGAGGCCGCAGCGCGATTCCACGGCAGGCCATCAGGGCCAGCACCAGCTCGAAGTGCTCCAGCTCTTCACGGGCCAGGGGGCTGAGCACCGCCGCCAGAGCGTCATCGCCGGGGTAGCGAAACATCAGTTGCAGGGCCACGCCTGCGGCTTTGCGCTCACAGTGGGCGTGGTCGATCAGCAGCAGATCCGGCCGGGCGATCGCCTGCTCCAGCCAGGCGGCACTGGTGGGGGCGGCCAGCCAGCGGATGCGGGCGGCTGCCGCGCCCGGCAGGCTGGCGGCACTGGGCGGGCTGGCGGCAGGCTGAATCAAGACTGGTTGCGCAGATGGGCCACCAGGCCCTCGAGCGCCAAACGGTAACTGCCGGCGCCGAACCCGCAGATCACCCCCACTGCCCTGTCGGCCAGATAGCTGTGGTGCCGGAACGGCTCACGCGCATGCACGTTGCTGAGGTGCAGTTCCACATAGGGAATCGCCACGCCCAGCAGGGCATCGCGCAGGGCGATCGAGGTGTGGGTGAAGGCGCCGGCGTTGATCAGGATGCCGTCCACGGCGCCGCGCGCCTGGTGGATGCGATCCACCAGGGCCCCCTCGTGGTTGCTCTGGAAGCACGCCAACGCTGCCCCCAGCTCGGCCGCTCGCTGGCAGAGCTCCGCGTTGATCTGCTCCAGGCTGGCGCTGCCGTAGAGCCCCGGCTCGCGCGTGCCGAGCAGGTTGAGGTTGGGGCCGTTGAGGGCGAGCAGCTGCATGGGACGGGAAGACCGACGGGAAGGCCGGCTGGTAAGTTCTCGGGGTGTGGTTCGGGTCGGTGCCCGAGTGGTTAATGGGGGCGGACTGTAAATCCGCTGGCTCTGCCTACGCTGGTTCAAATCCAGCCCGGCCCATCCACCACACGCCCTTGTAGCTCAGCGGTAGAGCACTCCCTTGGTAAGGGAGAGGTCACGAGTTCAAGTCTCGTCAAGGGCTTCAAAATGCTGAGGAGCTCAAGCTCGGGCTGGCCTTTTGAGCCGCATGCCTGATGATGGCAGCTGCGGCAGGGGAAATCCGGCTGCACCTTCCCCAGGTCGCGGGCCATCCCGATGGCCCGGCTTCCGAACGGAATCCCATCCGGTGGATCCCAGTTCAAGGGGCATCCAGTTCGAGCGGCATCCAGATCGAGCGCTATCCAGTTCGCGCGCTATCCAGATGGACGGCATCCAGATGGACTCTTCGCTGCGCTGCCTGATCGTGGAAGATCAGGTGATGTTCGTGCAGCTGCTCAGCAGACTGCTGCACGGCCTGCCTGGGCTGGAGATCGTGGCCACGGCCACCAGTTGCCGGGAGGGCATGCAGGCCTGTCAGCTGCATCGGCCCCAGCTGCTGATCCTCGACCTGGCCCTGCCTGATGGTGTGGGCCTGCAGGTGGCGCGGTTTCTGCGGATGCTGGATCCCGACGCCAGGGTGCTGGTGCTCTCCGCGCAGGCCAGCAGCTTTGTGTGTCCGGAGGAGCTGGAAACCATGGTGGTGGGCGTGGTCGACAAGACCTCGACCTACGAAACCCTTGAGGAGGTGATTCACAGCGCCCTCCGTCCCCAGGGCGGCAGCGCCCCGCCCGCCAACAGCGATACCGTGCTGGCGCTCGGCCTCACCCCCCGCCAGCGCCAGATCTTCAGCCTGATCGGCCGCGGCCTCACCAACAAAGACATCGCCCGGCTCACCGGCCTGTCGGTGGCCACCGTGGAAACCCACCGCAAGGGGATCGCCCGCAGGCTGGGCCGCAGTGGCGCCGAGCTGGTGCGCATGGCCGCTCTGCACGGCGACCTGTTGATGCATCCACCGGTACAGCCATGAGCAGCGGCCGCGGGCCTGCCCCCAGGTCCACCAGCCACCAGGGGCGCAAGCACCGCCACCGGCTGGCCCCGCGGCGCCTGATGGGCCAGCAGCTGCGCGGGCGACTGGTGCTGGCCACCACCCTGCAGCTGGTCATCGTGAGCAGCGCGATCGGCAGCCTGGCCTACTTCGGCGGGCGCCGCAGCGGTCTGCAACTGGCCGAAAGCTACCGCCAGCAGGCAGCGATCTCGAACCTGGCCGAGCAGCTCTCCTCAAAACTGCAGTCCACCCGCATCATCAACGCCCTCAACGCACTCGCCTTCGAGCAGGGGGACCTCCCCCTCACCCAACCCGACGAGCTGGCTCGGCGGTTCTGGAAGCAGATGCAGCTCTACCCGGTGGGCTACATCAACTTCGGCGGGGTGGATGGCTCCTTCATCGGCGTGGAGCGCCGCGACAGCGGCGAGCTGGTGCTCAACCTCGATGTGACCGAGGGGGCGCTGGGCAGGGGCAGGCTCGGCGTCTATGCCCTCGAACCGCTCGGGAAGCGGGGCCGGTTGCTGGACGTGGTGCCCGGCATGAGCGCCACCCACCAGGAGGCCTGGTACACCGAGACCGTGGCGGCCGATCGCCCCACCTGGAGCTCGATCTACCAGTGGGACGACCGCCCGGAGGTGTTTGCGATCTCCTTCAACCAGCCGCTGCGCGATCGCCAGAACCGGCTGATCGGGGTGATCGGCGTGGATTTCGTGCTCAGCCAACTGAGCACCTGGCTGCAGCAGCTCTGGAACCGGCGCAGCGGCGTGGCTCTGATCGTGGAGGCCAACGGCATGGTGGTGGCCAGCTCCAGACCCGGCTGGACCCTGCAGGGCAGCGGCAAGGAGCAGCGCCGGGTCCGCCTCGATCAACTCAACAGCCCCGCGATCCAGCAGGCCAGCCGCCACTTCTTCACCCCCCAGGGCAATCAGTTGCGGCTGCGCACCAAGGCCACCGACCTGCCGCTGCTGGAGAGCCGCAGCGACGGCCGCCACCAGCTGATCGCGCTGGAACCCTGGGGCAAAGACCTGGGGCTGAGCTGGTACCTGCTCACGGTCAAACCGGTCGAAACAGCGACCCTCAGCACCGAGCGCGCGGCGTTCTGGGCACTGGCGCTCAGCCTGGTGGCCCTCACGCTGGCCTTCCTGCTCACCCGCGAGCTCACCGGATGGCTGCTGCGGCCCCTGGAGAGGCTGCGTCGCGATGCCCGCCATGCCGCCGCCCAGCTCCAGGCCCAGCGACACGCAGACAGCGGCAGCAGCAGCGGCGTGGATTTCACGTCTGAGCTGCCGGAGGATTCCGCCACCGAGATCAGCGAAGTCTCCTGCGCCTTTGCCGATCTGGTGAGCCAGCTCAACCAGCTGGCCACCGCGCTGCGGGAGAAGGAGCAGCGGCTCGAGCAACTGCTCGACGGCCTGCCGGTGGCCATTGCCGTGCTCGACGCCAGCGATCGGGGCCCCGTGCACTTCACCAACCAGGCCTTCCGCCGCAGCTTTGGCACGGCGGCCGCCCAGCTCCCCAGCGTGGCTGCCTGGCGACAGCACTGGCCCCAGTGGCCGGATCTGGCGGATGGGTCGCTGCAGGGGCGGGAGACCCTGATCCGCACCCAGGCCGGGACACTGCTCACGGTGCTGGTATGCACCGGCCACAACGACGGCAGGCGGGTGGAGGCCTATCTCGACCTCACCGCCATGCGGCAAGCCGAGCGGCAACTGGCCGAGGCCCTCGAACGGGAGCGGATCAAGGATGCCGAAACCCTGCTGCTGCTGCACGACAAGCTGCGCTGCAGCCTGCAGGCGTCGGCGGTGGCCCACGAGATCAACCTGCCGTTGAGCAGCCTCCTGCTCAACGCCAAGTTGCTGCTCGGCCAGAGCGACACCCCCCTGCCGCCCGAGCTGGAGGAGCTGCTGGGGGGCATCACCCGCAACGCCGACCAGGTGGTGCTCACGATCGAGAAGATGCGGGCATTACTGCGCAATGTGCAGACCAGCCATCAGCCCCTCAACCTGGCCAATGTGGTGCGCAGCGCGCTGCTCTACATGCGCCCCAACCTGCAGGCCAGCGGCATCCAGGTGCAGCGCCACGGACTGGACTGCCGTCCAGTGGTGGTGGGAGATCAGGCCCAGATCCAGATGGCCGTGGTGAATCTGCTGCGCAACGCCATCGAGGCCCTCGAACAGGCAGCCACCACCGCCGATGGCCAGCCACCCCTGATCAGCGTGGAGCTGGTGCCGAACAAGCAGCGGGTGAGCGTGGTGGTGGGTGACAACGGCCCGGGCTTCAGCTCGCCCCAACTGGCTCGCCAGCCCCTGGAAACCAGCAAGCACATGGGCACGGGACTGGGGCTTTTCCTGGCCGAAACCACCATGGCGAACCACCACGGCGAGCTGGTGCTGGGACGCTCCCCCCAGGGCGGCGCCGAGGCCCGGCTCGTGTTCCCGCTCTGCGGCGAAG
>JBILDP010000163.1:0-5076 GCA_044352535.1 Prochlorococcaceae cyanobacterium | reverse complement strand
TTGATCCTCGATCTCGATGAGCTGCGGCGCCTGCCCGCCTCCGAATGGCAGGCCTGGGGATTGCAGGACACTGCCGCGGCAGCCGATCGCTTCGTGGCAGGGGTGGCCGAGCGGCTGCTGGGCTGGCAGGAGCGACTGCGTCAGCCACTGCAGCTGCAGCCGCCACCGAGCGAATCGCGCCCCCCCTTGCCCATGCAGGCCCTGCAGACGCCGGAGGAGGCAGCGGCCCTGCAGCAGCTGAACCCCGCCCAGCTGCAGCGGGTGGCCTCACGCCTGATGGTGCTCAACCGCATCGACCACACCCTGGCCAGCACCGAAGAGCAGTGGCTGGATCTGGTGGCTTGATCTGGTGGCCAGACGCCTCAGGCGCCGGGCCGCGATGACCACCAGCGCTCCACGCGGTAAAGCAGCACCACCAGCAGCACCACCAGCCAGAACCAGAGTTCGGGGGGGTTGGCGTTGAACAGGATCAGCAGCAGCACCACCTCGCTGACCAGCCAGGGAAATTCCTGACGCAGCAGCGGGTTACGGATCTGAAAGCGGGGTTTGGCGTCCACAGGGCAGGTCAGGGCAGGGTGTCGGGCTGACGCAGATCGGGCCGGTTCCAGCGCTGATCCATCCAGGGCGTGCGGTAACCGCCGGTGAGGGAGCGCAGGCCGGGGATCACGTAGCTGATCGGCGAGCGCCATTCCACGTAGGCGTGGGTCGACACGGTGAGACCGTCGCGGATCGGGAACACACCGCTCCCACCCGAGAGGGTCCAGCGGTAACCATCCACGCTGGAGGGATCCCGCTCCAGTTCGATTTCGCTGCGCATCACCGGACCGTTCTTGGTGAGTTCCTGGGCCAGCTGTGGGTTGCCCACCGTGGTGGAGATGTCGTCTTCGGTGGCGGGCAGGGTGAGCACCTGCTTCACCTTGCCCACGATGCCGCCGAAGCGGCCGCGCTGGTTCCAGAGCGGCACGACCTCCACGGGCAACCCCAGGGGCAGACGGCGGGCGTCGGCCGGCGAGAAGTAGGCCACCGCCCGCAGCGGACGGTCCTTGGCGTTGGGCTGCTCCGGCCGACCGATGGTGCCCAACCGCTGGCCGGTGCCCACGGTCTGGCCGGCGATCACCTGCAGATCGAGCACCGTGCCATCGCGCTCGGCCTGCACCTTGCCGTCGTAGGCGGTCTTGGCCTCCGTCACCTGGATCTGGCGCTTGAGATCGTCGATCTGGTAGCGGCGTTGCAGGGCCTGGGTCTCGATCTCGAGCTTCACCTGCTGGTAGTTGGTCACCACCTCGCGCTCGTTGATCTTCACCGCATCGAGGTTCACGCTGGTGCTGGTGAGCCCCTGCTCCGCCGACACCACTTCGGTGGAGAGCGGCGCCACCACCTGACGGCGAGCCAACCAATCGAGGTTGCGCAATTTGCTGGAATACGTCGCCTGCAGCTCGCCGTAGCGGCGGCGATCGTCGCCGTATTTGGCCAGGGCGGTGTCGAGGGCGTTCTTCTCGGTGCTCAGCCGCAGGGCATCGCGCTCATCCAGGCGGGCGTTGTGCCGCTCCAACTGGCTCAGGTTGCCGCGCTGCTGGGCCAGCTGACGCTCCAGCACTGGCAGGTAGAGCTGCATCAGCACCTCACCGCGCCGCACCCGCTGACCCTCCTTCACGAACACCTCGCGCACCTGGCCGCCGGAGCGGGCGTTGAGGATGCCGGCGTTGTCGGGATAGACCAGCACCCCCTTGCCCTGCACTTCGGTGGGCACGGGCCAGAGCAGCGCCCACAGCACCAGTACGCCGCCCACCCCCGCCAGGCTCACGCCCACCTGGTCGTGATCGCTCAACCCCTGCCAGCGCGCTTGCAGGTCAAACAACCGACGCCGCGGCCACGACCGAGGAGAGCTGGGATTGACCTGCGTCATGGCGCCCAGCTTGCAGGATTCGGGAGATCCTGTCAGCTCCCTGGCGCCCGGGCGAGGGGTCGGCTCACCACACGCCAAGCCGGCACAGACGACGCTGCGCCGCCGCCGCCCGCCTGCCACCCGCCACCAGGGCCTGAGCCAGCAGGGGAGCCAGCACGGGCACCTGGCTGAAGCCCGCGCTGAATCCGGTGAACAGCCACAACCCCGGCGCCTGGGGGGCGGGGCCCACCAGCGGCTGGCCATCGCAGCAGAAGGCCACCGCCGCCTGCTGCAG
Organism: Prochlorococcaceae cyanobacterium; assembly: GCA_044352535.1. Taxonomy (GTDB): domain Bacteria; phylum Cyanobacteriota; class Cyanobacteriia; order PCC-6307; family Cyanobiaceae; genus NIES-981. The sequence continues at coordinate 2,896 of JBILDP010000163.1, read as the reverse complement.
CTGGCCGGGCAGCGCAGCCAGGGCCGCACCCCAGGGTTGGGCGGCCAGCGCGGCGCGCAGCTGCTGCTCCGTTTCAGCCCGCGCCGGGGGCTGCCCCAGCTCCAGTCCAGAACGCACCAGGGTGTGCTGGCCCAGCAGGGCACCGCTGCCCTGGGGCACCAGCCCCCCATCCACCAGCCACTCCGCGCGGGCCAGGCTGGCGGCCCGCCGCTCGAGGGCAACCCGGCCAAACCGGGCCGGCAGCCAGGCCAGCCGCCCTGCGGAGGATCCCGGGGCGATGGCAGAGGGAGCCAGCGGTGGCGGCGGCTGGGGCAGCACCAGCACGGCTGCCCAGCTGCCGCGCAACCGCTCGGGCAACTCGGGCCAGAGCCGGCGGCAGCGGGCACCGGCCGCCAGCACCACCTGGGAGGCCTGCAGCGTGGATCCATCGCAAAGCTGCAGCTGCCATCCCTGGGGCAGGGGCTGCAGCCGCTCCACCCAGGCCGTACGGCGCTCCACACCGGCCGCCGCCAGCACCTCGGGCAGGCGAGCGGCCAGCTCGGCCGAATCCACCTGGGCAAAGGGCAGCGGCAACCAGTCGGGCAGGCCGCCCAGCCCGGCCTGCCCGCCATGCAGCCTCAGCCTGCAGGCACGCCAGCCGAGGAAACCATGGCGCCGCTGCAGGTGGCGCCAGCGCCTGGAGGCACCGGCGGCCAGCCGGGCCAGGGGGGTGGGCGCCAGGGGCCAGCCCGGCACGGCGCCGTAGCTGATCGCCGTGGCGGAGGCCAGTGCAGCTGATGGTTCAGGAGCGCATGACTCTGAAGCGGATTCCCTCTGGAAGTGGGTCGGGGCGGGGGAGTCGATCAACCGAACCGCGGCGCCCTCCTCACGCAGGGCCAGTGCCAGCAAGCCACCGGCCAGGCCACCGCCAACGATCACCACATCAGTGGCGGAGAGAGCGGCAGAGGGAGCGGCGGCAGCCGCGGCCATCACACCAGCAGGCTGAAGGAGGTGACCACCTGGCGGAACAGATCCTTCACCTTGCCCCAGCGAATCTCATTGGTGCTGGCGGCAAAGGTGTAGAGGCGGCCACGATCCACCACCACCGTGGCCAGCTCGTGGCGATCGCGGTCGTCGAGGTGCACCGCGTATTCGAGGTCGTAGAAGGTGCGGCCATCGCTCTGGCGCTCATCCGCCTGCACCAGTTCGGCCTGGCGGCCGCTGCCCTCGGGGGCGATCACGGTGCGGCGCAGCTGTTCTCCCACGGCCACGGCACTGCCGAGCTGCTCGAGGTCATTGGTGGGGTTCACCTCGGAGATCACCAGGCTGAGGGTTTCATCACTGTTGATCAGGTCGTGGAACACCACCTGGGGGCCACCGCCCACCTGCACCCGGGTCCAGCCAGTGGGATAGAGGAAGGCATAGCGGCCATCGGGGCTCTGGAAGCTGTTGAGCCCCGCGGCGGCGGCACTGCAGCCCACCAGCACCACGGCCAGCAGCAGAGCCACCAGGCGAGGCAGCTGGCGCTGGAGCTTGAGCTGGGGCTGGCAGCGGAGGAAGGGCATGGCATGAGCGGGCTGGCCGGCCCCATTCTGCTGGCTGCCCGCCGCCTGGCTCCTCACGGGGCCAACCTGCCTACAGTCGGCCCAGTCGCAGCGGTTCCCTGAGCGGCTTCACGCGCCCCCTGGCCCGGCTGATCGATCAGTTTGAGCGGCTGCCCGGGATCGGGCCCCGCACTGCCCAGCGGCTGGCCCTGCACCTGCTGCGCCAGCCCACCGAGCAGATCCAGGCCTTCGCCGACGCCCTGCTGGCGGCCCGCAGCCAGGTGGGCCAGTGTCAGCGCTGCTTCCATCTCTCCGCCGATCCGCTCTGTGAGATCTGCCGCAACGAGGAGCGGTGCAACGGCCAGCTGTGCGTAGTGGCCGACTCCCGTGACCTGCTGGCGATGGAGCGCACCCGCGAGTTCAAGGGCGGCTATCACGTGCTCGGCGGCCTGATCTCGCCGATGGATGGCGTGGGGCCGGAGCTGCTGCAGATCCAGCCACTGGTGCAGCGCGTGGATGCCGAGGGCATCAGCGAAGTGATCCTGGCCCTCACCCCCAGCGTGGAGGGCGACACCACCAGCCTGTATCTGGCCCGCCTGCTGAAGCCCTTCACCACCGTGAGTCGCATCGCCTACGGCCTGCCCGTGGGCAGCGAGCTGGAATACGCCGATGAGGTCACCCTGGCGCGGGCCTTTGAGGGCCGCCGGGCCGTGGAGTGAGGTGGGCGATGGGCCACACCGTGACAGGGCGAAATCCGTGAAACGCACCACCCGCTACAGCGCCATACCGCCGGCTGAACGCCTGCCCGACTGGCTGCGGCGACCGGTGGGCAACGCCTCGGCCCTGGAGACGGTGCAGGGGGTGGTGAAACAGCAGCGCCTGCACACCATCTGCGAGGAGGGCCGCTGCCCCAACCGGGCCGAGTGCTATGCCGCCGGCACGGCCACCTTCCTGCTGGGCGGCTCGGTGTGCACGCGCAGCTGCGCCTTCTGCCAGGTGGAGAAGGGGCAGAGCCCCGAGCCCGTGGATCGGGCCGAAGCCGAGCGGGTGGCCGAGGCGGTGATCTCCCTCAACCTCTCCTACGTGGTGCTCACCGCCGTCGCCCGCGACGACCTGGCCGACCACGGCGCCAGCCTGTTCACCTCAGCCATGGCCGCGATCCGCCGCCGCAATCCCGCCATCGCCATTGAGGTGCTCACCCCCGATTTCTGGGGGGGCCACCGCGACCCAGACATCGGCGAGCAGGCCCAGCGCCAGCGGCTGGCCACCGTGCTGGCAGCCGAGCCGGTGTGCTTCAACCACAACCTCGAAACCGTGGAGCGCCTCCAGGGCGAGGTGCGGCGGGGCGCCACCTACCGGCGGTCCCTGGGTCT
>JBILDP010000025.1:0-16730 GCA_044352535.1 Prochlorococcaceae cyanobacterium | reverse complement strand
AGGTGTTCGACAGCCTCTGGCCGCTGGCGCCCTGGCTGGGCAGCGGCGATGCCCTGCGGGTGATCGACATCGGCACAGGTGGCGGCTTTCCCGGCCTGGCGGCGGCGATCGCCCTGCCCGGCGCCCAGCTCACCCTGGTGGATTCGGTGGGGCGCAAGCTCGAGGCGGTGCGGTCGATGGCGATCGCGATCGGACTGGGGGATCGGGTCGCTCTGCGCTGTGAGAGGGCCGAGCGCAGCGGCCACCAGCGCGGCCAGCGTGGCTCCTACCAGCTGGCGCTGGCCCGGGCGGTGGCCGCCGCACCGGTGGTGGCCGAGTATCTGGTGCCCCTGCTGGCCCCGGATGGCCGTGCCCTGCTCTACCGCGGCCAGTGGAGCCCGGAGGATCAGGGGGCCCTCGAGCGGGCCATCGGTCCCCTGAAGGCCACGATCAACCGCCAGGAACAGCGTGAGCTGCCCGCAGGACGCGGCCTGCGCACCCTGATCGAGCTGACCCCCAGCGGCACCTGTCCGCGCACGTACCCCCGCGCCGTGGGCATCCCGGCCAAACAGCCCCTCGGTTGAGCCCGCTCAGGCGCTGCTGAGTCGTTGCACCGTGGTGCCACCCAAGCGGGTCTTGAGCTGGCGCAGGATCGCCGGAATCCACTCGGCCCAGGGGCTGTCAGCCAGCACCGCCCGCAACTGGGCCTCGCTCACCGCCCCCGGCAGGCCATCGGCCTCAAAGGCATCGGCGTTGGCACCGGGGAACCAGTGGCCGCCGTTGCCCAGCAGGCCGTAGCGGGCCTTGGCGAAGCTCTCCAGATCCCAGGCGGCCAGCAGGTTGTGCAGCCACAGAAGCACCGGCAGGTTGATCTGGCCCGGGGTGTCCTGCCAGTCCGGCAGTCCCTGGCTCCAGCTGGAGAGCCAGCGTTCACCCAAAGCCGCGCCGCGGGCCGCCTCCAGCCGCTGCAGGATCGGCGGCAGCAGCTGCGGTGCCTGCTCCAGCAGCGCCACCGCCTCCAGGTGCAGGGCCAGATCCTGGGGGCGCGCCGCCCCCAGGCTGAGCGTGTGCACCGCCGGCCCTGCATCCAGGCTGGCGTTCAAACAGAACAGATCGTTGAACACGATCGGATGCAGCGGCGCGCACAGCTCACTCAGGCGCTGGGACGGGCTGTGCAGGTGGCCGCCCTTGTCGGTGGGGCTGATCACGAACACACCCATGTCGTGCTCGTGGGCCAGCTCGATCGCCGCCCAGTTGTCCTGCCGGATGAAATACCAATGCAGGTTCACGTAGTCGAAGGCGTCGCTCGCAATCGCGGCGCGGATCAGCGGCAGCGGCGCGTGGGTGGAGAAGCCGATATGGCCGATGCGGCCACCGGCCTGCCAGCGGCGGGCCACCTCCAGGCAGCCGCCGGGCCGCAGCGTGTGCTCCAGGTGCTCGGGCAGGTTGAGACCATGAATCGCCAGAAGATCGACCCGCTCCACCGCCAACCGCTCGAGGCTGGTGGACAGCTCGGCCTCAAAGGCGTCGGCGTCGGCCTGGGGCGGCACCTTGGTCTGCAGGATCCGGCCTGGATCCGGCACCTGGTCCAGCAGCCAGCCCAGCTGGCGCTCACTGGTGCCGTAGTGGCGTGCCGTTTCGATGTGGTGAAGCCCGGCCGCCGCCGCCGCCTCGAGGGTGGCGCGCAGGTTGGCCTGGCTCTCACTCGCGATCTGGTCGGCGGGCAGGTCGCTCCAGCTCTGCTGGAAGCGCATCCCCCCCAGCGACAGCACCGGCATGGCCAGCTCGGTGCGACCGAAGCGCCGCGTCGGGATCGCCATCAACGGCCAGGTTCCTGGGGATCGCGGCGGGGCAGGGTGCGCTTCAGGCGCGCCGGGCTGGGCAGGCCCAGGGGTTGGATGTCCTGGGCAGCCAGCTGCTCAGACAGCTGCGGCAACTGTTCATAGTCCACCCAGTGGATGCAGTCCACCGGGCAGGTGTCGATCGCTTCCTGGATTCGCTCGGTGCTGTCGCCGTCTTGCCGGATGGCCCGCGAACGGCCCCACTCCTGCTCCACCACGAAGGTGTTGGTGGCCACGTGGGCGCAGTAACGGCAGCCGATGCATACCGCCTCATCCACCCACACGGCCTTCTGGCGCAGGGCACCACCCAGCACTGGCTCCAAACCCGTGGGCTGCGCTCCCAGCGCCGCTGGAGCCGCCGTGAAGGCGACCGTGGGATCCACGCTCAGGCCCAGCGGGTCACCACCAGCTCGATGCTGCCGTCGAGATGGTTGGTCTGTTCGCTCACCTGGAAGCCCTCCTCGGCGGTGGCGGCCAGGATGCTGCGCAGGGCGTAGCGCTGACTCAGCTGAGCCAGGAAGCGCTCCACGGGCACCGGTTGCTTCCAGAGCTCCAGGTCGGTCACGAGCTCGTAGCTGCCGCTGTCGGAGTTGAGGCGGAAGCCGATATCGGCGCCGTTGGCCTGGCTCACCACCAGTTCGGCAGTCACGGTCTGGCCGCGGTAGCCGCGCACCTGTTGCGGGTCCTGGCTGGGGGCATGACCCATGTCGCCGAGGGCCGCCACGAGGGCGTCACGATCGCGGAGCTCGGTCTTGACGGTGCTGAAGTGCGACATGGCAGTGCGAGAGGCAGATCAGAACAGAGAGTCCAGGTCAGGAGAGAGCGCCAAAAGCGGAGAACTGAGAACGATGGCAGAGACCATCAGGCCGGGCTGGCTGGCTGCACGGCAGCCTGCACTTGGTCTTCGGCCTGCGTCTTGTTCTGAAACGCCGCAGCGGTGCTGCGGCGCTGCTGCACCGCACCCAGGCGGGCTTCGATGCGCTCGGTGAGCTGCTCGCAACCCGACCCCAGAACGCCCTCCACCTGCTCTTCCACCCGGCCATCGGGGCGAATCCGGAAGCGGATGGTTTGCTGGGCCATCCCAGACCTGAACAGGGTTAGGGAAATGTTAGCCAAGTTGTCCGGGGACTGGGTCTTTCGCGCTCAGGTCAGGCCTTCCTCAAATCAGGCCCACTCAGATCAGGCCTTCATCCACCAAGGCCTGCAGACGCTCCAGCACCTCCGGCTGCCCCAGCTGCTTCAGCGCCAGCCGGGCCTCCTCGCGCAGACCCAATTAGGCGGCTTAGGCGGCCTGCAGCGCGAGTCGCCGAGCAACTCCTCGATCAGTTTCTCAACGGGCATATCCAGGTCAAGGTAGAGCTCCTAGGGACTCACATCAGAGGGCCTACCCGATCATGCGCTGGGCTCGGGATCGGGAAAGCCGCTCCCCGCTGGTTACTTCAGAGATCACCCGATCTCTTGCTCAGCCTTCTCAAGCAACGCACAGATTTTGCAGAGATAAGCCCGAGAACGCTGCTGCGAGCCGCGAAGCTCCTCTACACGCCACCAACGCATCAAGATTCGCCGCAGGGCGTATCCATATGCACCAAGGCGCACATCTCGCAGAGGCTGGCAAACCGCTTCAGCGTAAGCAGCCACAAGAGCATTAAAAATACGTTGATTAGATGCGTTGGCTAGAGACCAAACAGCGTAATGATGAAGATCAGCCCCTAGAAAGTTGCGATGCGCGATGCCAAAGTCTATGAAACGAATGACGAGCCGATTGTCCGGTGCTCGAGAAACCGACATATTGTGCGGACCAATATCATTGTGACTAAGCAGTAACGGCAAGGCGGCAAGGCGAGCTCGCACTCGCCCGAGGCGCTCCAGAAACTTTTCCGAATCAAAACCAGGCTCATCGGCACCTAAAATCAACTCCTTGGCGCGCCTCGAATTCAACAGCAGAGACTGTCCCGGAAGAGAGAGCTCACAGTAAGCCTCCGCCCAGGCCAGATAAGCTTGAAGATCAGCAATACTTCGAGCCAGAAGCACCGCATCCTCTTTACTCGCCAAACGCCATTCGCCTGTGGAAGGAAGATCCTCCAGATAGGCGGTACAGGAAACAGGCTCAGGATGCACACCCAGTACACGCGGTACCGGCGGGATTGAGCTGGGCGGGTGAACGGCCTGGTATCTGTAGAGAGCTCTCAGCATCGCGGCTTCATACGGACCAGCGAACACCTTTCGAACAAACGACAAGGTGCGAAAACTTCTGCGGCCACTCTCTACAATCCGAGAACGCCATGCAGCAGGAAGCCACCTTGGCAAGGCTGCCTGATAAAAAGAAACCTCAATATTGGTAATTCCATTCAGACGATTTGAGGCATCCTCCTGAATAGCAAATGCCAGGGGACCCAAAATCTTCCGAGCTGCAGCCTGAACCGATTGGGCACCGAGAGCAACCCCCAACCGATGGTTGGAGGCGCCGAAAGGCCGCCGGAGCGTGGGGGGAAGCAACGGATGCAACAAGAAAGCGAACAGAACAGATATCGCAATCAAGCCGAGCAGGAGGGCAACGGCAATCAAAAACATCCGGCCCACCGAGCGAAACCTGTCAAAGGCCTTCCCCCAGACCCTGAGGTTGGAGCAGAGGCACCAACAAGCTTTTGCAACGTATCACTCGACACCCCTAAGCGCCCACCATTCAGCGGATCGCGTCCCCTCTCTACTGAGAGGGTGTTGCCGTCAGACCGGCATACCAGCCGGTCACGGACGTGTTCCGTTCAGGAGGGCACAGGTCCTAGATCAGGTCTTCCTCAGATCACGACCAGCTCAGATCAGCCCCTCATCCACCAGGGTCTGCAGACGCTCCAGCACCTCCGGCTGCTCCAGCTGCTCCAGCGCCAGCCGGGCCTCCTCGCGCACGCCCGATTCGGCGTCGTGCAACATGGTGTGCACGAGAGTTTCCACCACCTCCTCCTGGCGGGGTTCCACCAGATCGGCGTAGAGTCGGCCGAGACCCCAGGCGCTGTTGCTGCGCACCGCTGGTTCGCTGTCGATCCGCAGGCTGAGCAGCAGCTGGGCCGCTGCCGGGTCGGCCTTGGCAGGCCCGGTGCTGCCGGCATCAGCCAATGAGCTGGCCGCCCAAAGCCGCACTGCGGCGATGTCGACCTGCAGGGCGCGGATCAGCGGGTTGAGCACCGGGGCGTCCGGGTAGTTCCCCAGGCTCCAGGCCACGGCCTTACGTACATAGCCGTTGTCGTCGCCGGCCAGCAGGGCCAGCAGCGGCTCCACCGCCTGGGGGCTGGGGTTGCGGCCCAGGGCATACACCGCGCTCATGCGCAGGATCGGACAGCTGGCCGTGAGCATCGGCAGCAGCAGGGGCACAACTCGCGGGTCGCGGTGTTCACAGAAGATGCGCAACCCCTGCATGCGCTGCTCGCGCCCACCGGAATGCTCGCTGTCCCGCAGCAGGCTGAGCCCCAGGTCACACTCAGCGGCCACGGCGGCGGGCTCGGGGTCACTGCTGTCGAGCTCATCGAGCGGATCACCGAGCAACTCCTCGGCCAGTTCCTGGGCGAGTACGTCGGGGTCCAGGTAGAGCTCCTGGGGACTCTCATCAAAAGGCCCACCCAATCGTGCGCTGGGCTCGTGGTCGGGAAAGCCGCTCACCGCTGGTTACTGCCTACCTGGTTACTGCTTACCTGGTTGTGGCGCCGGTCCATGCTCCCGATCCTCTCAGTTGATCGGGGCCGGGGCTGCCATGTCGCCCGGGAGCCAGATGCGGGCGCTCACGGCAAACAGTGCAAGCCCGAACAACAACACAATCGCCGCGGGCAACAGGGTGGAGCGGAAAAATTGCACGGGGCCCGAGCGTTCGTACCACATTCTGCCGGCTCAGCCGCTTCCGCCCACGCCCTGCCCAAGCCCACGGCCACCAGGACACCGCGATCAGCCGCCGCTGCTGTACGCCACCTGGCAGGCGGCGTTGAGCAGCTGGGCGGCCTGACCCTGGGCAGGAGCGCCATTGAACTGACCGCTGCGGCAGTCGCCGCTGGCGCTCACACTGACCCCGTCGACCAGGTAGGTGAACTGCACGCCACTGTTGCCCTCCGCCCGCACCGAGGCGTAATTGAGCTGCAGGCCGGTCTGGGGCACCACGATCCACACCGTCTGCTGGGCGGCCGCCGCATTCACCGCTGCGCTCACCGTGGCGGTGCTGGCGACCGCCGCCGCCCCCCACCAGGCCAGCGGCTGGGCGCCATACCAGCCGTAGGGCCACGGGCGGGCCGCCCAATAGCCACCGCCAACCCAGCCCGGATGGTAAACGGCTCCTCCATAGGCAGCCCCAGGCGCCCGGGTCAGCCCAACGCCGGGCGCACCCCAACCCGCACCCGGACGCACGCCGGCACCGGAGGCCGGTCCGCCCAGGCCACCACCCCCCAGTCCCGGAGCGGGAGACACACCCGCTCCGGGCGCACCCCAACCCGCACCCGGACGCACGCCGGCACCGGAGGCCGGCCCGCCCAGGCCGCCACCGCCGCGCCCAGGACGAGCCTCAGCCCCAGGTGTGATCACCAGCGGCAGCAGCGCGGCGAAAGCAACCAGGGCGGTGAGAGAGCGGGGGGTGAGCGACAGACGCAGGGTGCGGGCCATGGGCACAGGGCAACGATCTACCGGCACTGTGGCAACGGCTGGCCGATCGGGCTGCCCCACCTAGCCTGCCGCCAACCGAAGCCCCACGATGGTCGCCCAGGACCTGGCCGCCCAGGAGCACCGCCCCAGGGGGACTGCCCGCCGTTTGGTGGTGGTGACCGCTGAGGGGGTCGCCAGCGGCACGCCCCTGATGGTGGGCAGCAGGCTGCTGCAGGGCTGGCTCACCGCCAGTGGTGTGCCGCTGGCCCTGATCGGACTGATCCCGCTGGCGGAGCTGCCCTACACGCTCAAGTTGTTCTGGGCGCCCCTGCTCGACCGCTGGCCGATCGCCTGGCCGGATCGGCGCCGAGGCTGGATCCTGGTGATGCAGCTGCTGCTGGTGGCCGTGATCGCCGCCATGGCGCTGCTGCGGCCCAGCACCGATCCAGCCAGCCTCACCGCCATCGGCGTGGCCGCCCTGGTGCTGGCGGTGTGCAGCGCCACCCAGGACATCGTGATCGATGCTTACCGCACCGACCTGCTGCCGGAGGCGGAGCGAGGTGCAGGTGCGGCGGCCACCACCCTCGGCTACCGGGCGGCGATGCTGGCCGTGGGAGCCGGTGGCTTCCTGCTGGCCGGTCGCTACGGCTGGCCGGTGGCGTTTCTGAGCGCGGCAGCCCTGGTGGCGGCAGTGATTCCCTTCACCCTCACCGGCCCTCGGTTGCGGCCGGTGCAGCATCAGGTGTCGAGCCTGCGCCAGGCGGTGCTCGGGCCAGCGCGGGAATTTCTGCACCGGGCCGGCCCCAGCCGCAGTTGGCAACTGCTGCTGCTGGTGCTGCTCTACCGCTGGCCCGATGGTCTGCTCTCGGCGATGGCGATCCCGTTCCTGCAGCTGAGGGGCTTCAGTGAGGCCGACATCGGCCTGGTGCAGGGGGGCTGGGCAATCGCCGCCACCATGGTGGGCACGGTGCTTGGAGGGAGCCTGTTTGCCTGGCTGGGCATGAACCGGTCCCTCTGGCTGTTTGCCCTGCTGGGAGCGGCCGGCAACCTCAGTTACTGGGCCCTGGCCCAGTTTGACGGCGGGTTCACAGGACTGATCATCGCCGTGAGCCTGGAAAACGTGAGCGGCGGCATGGTGGGCGCGGTGTTTGTGGCGCTGCTGATGAGCCTCTGCAACCCGCGCTTCTCCGCCACCCAATACGCCTTGCTCTCGGGGGTGTACGCGATGAGCCGTTCGATCCTGTCGGCTCCGGCTGGGGTGGTGGCCGAGCGGGTGGGCTGGTCTGGTTTCTTTCTCGCCACGGCGGCGGCGGCGATCCCGGCCTTCCTCCTGCTGGCCCGGCTGGCTCCCTGGCACGAACAGGAGGCTCGCGGCGCCTTTGATCCCAGTCGGGATCCCACCTGAAACTGGCGATCTGAGGGGCCGTTCAGCGGCCGGCCAGGGCAGGCTCCAAGCTGCCAGCCAGGCGTCGGCGCAGCTGGCCGCAGGCCGCGTCGGCATCGAGACCGCGGCTGGCGCGCACGCTCACGGCGATATGGCGCTGCTCGAGCGCCCGGCGGAAAGCAGTCACGGCCTGGGACGTGGGCCGCTGAAACTCCTCCTCGGCGATCGGGTTGTACGGGATCAGGTTCACGTGGCTCTGGAAACCGCGGATCAGCCGCGCCAGGGCCTCGGCGTGGTGGGGCTGGTCGTTGAGCCCTCCCAGCAGGATGTATTCGAAGCTCACCCGCCGGCCGGTGATCGCCACGTAGCGCCGGCAGTCGTCGAGCAGGGCCTCGATCGGATAGGCATGAGCCGTTGGAATCAGCTGCTCGCGCAGCCGCTGATCAGGCGCGTGCAGGCTCACCGCCAGGGTGAACTGGGCCCGGCCCAGGCGCGCCAGGGCCTGCTCCGCCAGGTAGGGCAGGGTTTTCGCCACGCCCACGGTGCTGACCGTGATCTGCCGCTGGGCCATGCCCAGATCCGTGCAGAGGCAGTTGATGGCATCCAACACCACCTCGCTGTTGAGCAGCGGTTCGCCCATGCCCATGAACACCACGTGGCTGGGCCGCTCTTCCATGGCCTCCCGCACGCTGAGCACCTGGTCCACGATCTCGTGCACCGCCAGCGAGCGCTGCAGGCCGCCCTTGCCGGTGGCACAGAAACGGCAAGCCATCGGGCAGCCCACCTGGCTGCTCACGCAGACCGTTAGCCGGCCATCGGCGGGGATGCCCACGGTTTCAATCGTGTGCCCGTCGGCGGTGGCGAGCAACAACTTGGTGGTGCCGTCGCGGGCCACGCTGCGGTGCAGTTCACGGGAGCGGCCGATCCAGTCGTGGGCCCCGGGGGGTGGCGATGCGGTGAGCTGCTGGCGCCAGGCCTTGGGCAGCACGCTGATGTCTTCAACACTGCGGGCTCCCCTGGCGTAGAGCCAGTCGTGCAGCTGGCGGCCACGGAACGCCGACTGCCCCTGCTGCTGAGCCCAGGCCTCCAGGGCATCGCGGCCAAGCCCCAACAGGGGCCGGGCCGCCGGGGTGACAGCGGGGGCAGCCGCGCTCAAGACCAGATCAGGATGCCGTGGCCAAGCCTCCACTCCACCGCCACCAAGGCGATGAACCCCAACATGGCCAGGCGACCATTGAGCCGCTCGGTGTGGGTGTGAAAGCCGAAGCGAGGAAGCCGCCGCTGGGGAATGGGGGTCCCCAGGGCGGTGAGGGTGGAACTGCTCATCACTGCATCATGGCTGTCCGAATCAGTCGTCGGTGAGCAGTCCTTCCTCCTGCAGACCCTCGAGAGCAGCTGGATCGGCGATCAGCTCTTCCTCCAGGCCTTCCTCCACGGTGGGGCGAGTGAAGGCGGCAAGGCTGCTGGCACTGGCCTCGATGCCGTGGCGGCTGCGGGTGGCTTCCAGGTCCTCGTCGGAGGGGTCATCCAGCACCGCGGTGGAGGCCACAGGGGCGGGCATCTCCACGGTGTAGTCAGGCCGCAGGTTCTGCATACGCCGGTAGCCCATGCCGTCCTCCTCGAGGATGTCGGGATGGGGGCCAGCCTCGGCGCGCAGCTCCTCCTCGAAGCCACTGAAGCCGGTACCGGCTGGGATCAGGCGACCGATGATCACGTTCTCCTTGAGACCGCGCAGCCAGTCGCTCTTGCCCTCGATCGCGGCTTCGGTCAGCACCCGGGTGGTCTCCTGGAAGGAGGCCGCCGAGATGAAGCTGTCGGTGTTGAGCGAGGCCTTGGTGATCCCCAGCAGCACGGGCGTGAACTCGGCGGGGGCTCCACCGGTGATCGCCATGGCACCGTTCACCTGCTCCACCTGACGCAGCTCGATCAGCTCACCGGGCAGCAGGGTGGTGTCCCCTGCGTCCTCGATCCGCACCTTGCTGGTCATCTGGCGCACGATCACCTCGATGTGCTTGTCGTCAATCGACACGCCCTGGCTGCGGTACACGTTCTGCACCTCCTGCACCATGCGGAACTGCAGCTTGGAGATCGCCTCCTGGGCCGCCTCCATGGTGGGCTTGCGGTTGCGCAAATCCTCGAAGTAGCACTCGAGCAGCTCGTGGGGGTTGATCGGGCCATCGGTGAGCGATTCACCGGCGCTCACCTGCTGGCTGTCGCTCACCATCACGGTGCGCCCCAGAAGGATGGGGTATTCGGTGATGGTGTCATCACCCTCGATCACAGACACGGTGAGGGTGTCGTCGTCGTCGCCCTGCTTGATCTGCACCACCCCGCTCTTGCGGCAGAGCACAGCCGAGTCGCGCGGGCGGCGGGCCTCAAGCAGCTCCTCGATGCGAGGCAGACCCTGCACAATGTCACCGGTCTTCTGGCGCTCGAACACCAACAGAGCCAGGCCATCACCGCGCTGCACCAGTTCGCCGTCGCGCACGTGCAGCACCGAGTCTGGCGACACCATGTAGGGCCGACCGAGGCGGATGGTGACAGTGTTGCCATCGATCGCCTCTACTTGGCCGCAGCAGGGGGCCGGCGCGCCGGCGGCCAGCAGGTCGCCATCCACCACACGCTGGTTGAGCTCCACCACAGGTTGGGCGCTGCCCAGATCGATGCGGCGGGTGTCGCCCTCGCGCTCCACGATCAGACGGCGGATCGGTTCGCCATCGGCCTGATCCGGCAGTTGCACCACACCGTCCTCCTTGCAGAGGATCTGGGTGGTGGCCACCACATCACCCTTCTTCACGCTGTCGCCGTCGGCCACCTGCAGATCGGTGTGGGTGGAACCGTGGCTGGCATCCGAGAGGGTGTCGCGGCGCACCAGCAGCGTTTCCAGGATGGTGAGCTGAAGGCGCTCGATCGTCTTGGCGCGCTTGTCGGGCACAGCCTCCACGTCCACCGTCATCTGAGGCGTGGTGTCGTGGGTTTCGAGGATGAGCTGGGTCTTGAGCAGCTCCACTCCTTCGACACTCTTGATCAGCTCGCCATCTTTGAAGGCCAGGCGCTGGGTGGCCTTGAGGCTGAGGCTGGGACCGCCGCTCTGCTTCACCGATCCCAGATCGGGCAGGTGGGCTTCATCGGGGATGGCGTATTCCTCCACGGGACGCAGCAGCAGGGCACCACCCTCGGGGGTATCCACGGCCTCGACGAACACCATCGCCTCGGCCTTGAGGCCCTTGGCGATCTCTTCACCCGGCATGAGCATCTTGCCATCGCCGTATTTGGCGAGGGTCTTGCTGTCACTCACCAGGTGCAACTGACCGGAGCGCACGATGATTTCGCGCAGAATGTCGTTCTTCTGCGTCACCGTCACGATGCCGGCGGTCTGGCTGAAGATGTCTTTCACCACCTCGGTGCCGGCCTCGATCCACTGGCCGTCCTCGATCATCAACAGGGAGATGTCCTTGTTGATCTCGTGGGTTTCCTGCGGGATCCACAGCAGGGTGCCGCCCTTGCTCACCTCGTAGCCGTTCTTGGCGCTGCGCGCCTTCTTGATCGACAGGCCCGGGGCGTACTTCACCAGACCACCGGTCTGGGTGCGGAAGCGGTCGTCGGCCAGCTCGGCGATCACCTCGCCGTTGCCGATCTTGCTGCCCGGAGCGGTATGGAGGCGGTAGCGGATGCTGTCTTTGCCCTCCAGGTGCCAGATCTCACCGGAGTGGGTGGATTCACCCACCAACTTGCAGTCCTTGAGGGTGAGGCTCGCAGTCACGATCTGCACTTCGCGCGAGTCGCCGGCGCTCTCGCGCAGGCGCACGGCACCGCCGTACTCGCTCACCAGGCGGCTCTCAGCCAGCACCTCACCGGTGGTGACGGCCTTGTTGCCCTTCACCACAGGCAGGGCATTGGGCGGCAGGTTGTACACGTCGCCGGCGAACACCCACATGCGGCCGAGGCGGGTGGCCTTGTGGGTGATGTTGCCCTGGCGGTCAGTCACCTCCTTGGGCTGGATGCCATCCTCGTAGCGCACCTGGCCAGCCAGGTCACAGATCACGTCCTTGGTGGCCTTCTCCACGCTCTTCTTCACGGCGGCGCCGGAAGAGATCTGGGCCAGCATCGTGTCGGCCGGGGCCTGCTGGCCGTCGGTCACGAACAGGATCGAACCGGTGGTGATGTCGAGCTTCTGGAGCTTGCCCTTGCCACTTGGCTTCACCGTGAGGGTGAAGTCGGTCTCGGCGATCTGGGCGTCCACACCGTGGGGGGTGCGGAAGGGGCGCACGCGCGCCTTGGCACCGAATTCGATCGAGCCTTCTTCCAGTGAGCGCACCACACCGGTTTCGGCGGTGGACACACCGCCGGTGTGGAACGTGCGCATGGTGAGCTGGGTGCCGGGCTCACCGATCGACTGGGCCGCCACAATGCCGACGGCCTCGCCCAGGTCGACCAGCTGGTTGTGGGCCAGGGCCCAGCCGTAGCACTTGCGGCACACCGAACGGTTGGCCTCGCAGGTGAGCGGGGAGCGCACCTTCACAGTTTTCACGCCGGCGGCCTCAATCCGGCGGGTGATCTCGGCGTCGATCTCGCCGTTGCGGTCAACGATCACGGCGCCGTCGGCGTCAGTCACCGCCTCGGCGGCCAGTCGGCCCACCAGCTTGGCGGCGAAGCGACCCTTCTCATCGGCGTCGATCGGAATGCTGCGGGTGGTGCCGCAGTCGTCCTCACGCACGATCACGTCCTGGGCCACGTCCACCAGTCGGCGGGTGAGATAACCCGAGTCGGCGGTGCGCAGGGCGGTATCCACCAGACCCTTGCGGGCGCCGTAGGAGGAGATCACGTATTCCGTGACCGTGAGGCCCTCGCGGAAGTTGGTGCGGATCGGCAGGTCGATGATCTCGCCCTGGGGGTTGGCCATCAGGCCGCGCATGCCCACCAGCTGGCGCACCTGGGACATGTTGCCCCTGGCGCCCGAGTTGGCCATCATCCACACCGAATTAAGCGGGTCGTTCTCGTTGAAGTTGCGGCGCACCGCCGCCACGAGACGCTCATTGGTTTCGGTCCAGGTGTCGATCACCTTGGTGTGGCGCTCCACCTCGGTGATCTCGCCGAGCCGGTAGCGCTCCTCGGTTTCCGTGATCTGCTCCTCCGCTTCCGCCAGCAGGGCCGCCTTGTCACCAGGGATGCGCAGATCGTCCACCGAGATCGACACAGCCGCCTGAGTGGCGTAATGGAAACCCAGGTCTTTCAGCTCGTCGGCCATGGCAGCCGTGGCGGCGGTGCCGTGGTGCTTGTAGGCCCAGGCCACCAGGTTGCGCAGGGCTTTCTTGTCGATCACGCGGTTGCGGAACGGAGGCGCCTGGCGGCTGAGGGCGCCGGCCACGGGGGCCTGCACCTCAGGGGTGATATCGGCAGCCTTCTTGCTGCTCTTCTTGCTGGACTTCTTGGCGGGGGTGGCGGTCATGGCGATGGCTGCGGAAACGACGGAATGGGGAATTGGCGTTCTGCCGGATCAGGCGGCAGCCACGGCGTCGATGATCGTGTGATTGATCACCACCCGGCCCACGGTGGTGAGCAGGTAGCGGCTGATCAGGGCGCCGTCTTCATCGAAGCGGTCGCGGCGGTACTTCCACTGCTCGATGCGGGTGCCATCACTGAGGGTCTCCTCTTTCATGGGTGACCTGTCCTCGTCATCGCACTCCACTTCGCCGTTGAAGCGCACCCAGACCCAGTTGTGCAGGCCGATGTGCTTCTCCTCGAAGGCGTCGATCACATCGTCGAGGCCGGCGAAGGTGCGGGCTCGATCGCCGAACTCCGGCTTACTGCCACCGGGCTGTTCGGCGGTGAGGTAATAGGCGCCGAGCACCATGTCCTGCGACGGCGTGATGATCGGCTCGCCGGTGGCCGGCGAGAGGATGTTGTTGCTGGCCAGCATCAGCATCCGCGCCTCGGTCTGGGCCTCGATCGCCAGCGGCACGTGCACGGCCATCTGGTCACCGTCGAAGTCGGCGTTGAAGGCCGGACACACCAGCGGGTGCAGCTGGATGGCGCGGCCATCCACCAGCTTGGGCTCAAAGGCCTGGATGCCAAGGCGGTGCAGCGTCGGGGCGCGGTTGAGCAGGATCGGGTGTCCTTCGATCACCTCCTGCAGCACCTGCATCACCTCATCGTCGGCGCGCTGGATCAGCTTCTTGGCGGCCTTGATGTTGTTGACGATGTTCTGGCGGATCAGGCGATGGATGACGAATGGCTGGAACAGCTCAATCGCCATCTCCTTGGGAAGGCCGCACTGATGCATCTTCAGCTTGGGACCCACCACGATCACGGAACGACCGGAGTAGTCGACCCGCTTGCCGAGCAGGTTCTGACGGAAGCGGCCCTGCTTGCCCTCAATGATGTCGCTGAGCGACTTCAGCGCCCGGTTGTTGGCACCCACCACGGTGCGGCCGCGGCGACCGTTGTCGATCAGGGCGTCGACGGCCTCCTGCAGCATGCGCTTCTCATTGCGCACGATGATCTCAGGGGCCAGGATCTCCTGCAACCGCGCCAGGCGGTTGTTGCGGTTGATCACCCGGCGGTAGAGGTCGTTGAGGTCGCTGGTGGCGAAGCGACCGCCATCGAGCTGCACCATCGGGCGCAGATCGGGCGGGATCACCGGGATCACATCCAGCACCATCCACTCGGGCCGGGCGCCGGTGGCGATGAAGTTGTCGATCACGCGCAGGCGCTTGATCAGTTTGGCCCGCTTCTGACCCTTGCTGGCGGCGATCTCCTCGCGGAGCTGCTCGGCGGTTTCGGTGAGGTCGAGGTCTTCGAGCAGTTGCTTGAGGGCCTCAGCACCGATACCCACCACCGGCTCGTTTTCGATGGTGGAGTCTTCGGCGTAGATCTCGTCTTCGATCTCCAGCCACTCATCTTCGGTGAGCAGCTGCTTATAGGTGAGCGACTGGTGATCGCCCGGGTCGAGCACCACGTAGCAGTTGAAATACACGATCTGCTCCACATCCCGCAGAGGCATGTCGAGCAGGATCGCCACGTAGCTGGGAATGCCCTTCAGATACCACACATGGCTCACCGGGGCAGCGAGCTTGATGAAGCCCATGCGGTGCCGACGCACCCGGCTCTCGGTGACCTCCACACCACAGCGCTCACACACGATGCCGCGGTGGCGCACCCGCTTGTATTTGCCGCAGTGGCACTCCCAGTCTTTCGACGGGCCAAAGATCTTCTCGCAGAACAGGCCGTCCATCTCCGGCTTGAGCGTGCGGTAGTTGATCGTTTCGGGCTTGGTGACCTCACCAACCACCTGGCCGTTGGGCAGCGTGCGCTGGCCCCACTGCATGATCCGCTCGGGTGAAGCGAGCGTGATCTTCACGTAGTCGAAGTGGTTCTCGGTGCGGAGGTTGCTGTTGGACATGGAGAGAAGGGCGCGCGGAGATCGAGAGAGGAACGGAGTGCACGGCGACGCCCACAGGGCGTTGCGCGATCAATCAGCGATCAGTCGTCGTCGTAGTCCGCGACGCCGAGGGATTCATAGGTGGGCCGACTGGGGGTGCTGCGACGGGGATTCACGTCTTGCATGAGATCCACCTCTTCGCCGGAATCGGTGTAGACGGCGATGTCGAGGCCCAGCGACTGCAGCTCGCGCATCAGCACCTTGAACGACTCGGGGGTGCCGGGGCGGGGGATGGGCTTGCCCTTGACGATGGCGTTGAGTGCCTCGTTGCGGCCCTGCATGTCGTCGGACTTGACGGTGAGCAGCTCCTGCAGGGTGTAGGCGGCGCCGTAGGCCTCCAGGGCCCACACCTCCATCTCACCCAGACGCTGGCCGCCCTGCTGGGCCTTGCCACCGAGGGGCTGCTGCGTGACCAGCGAGTAGGGGCCGGTGGAGCGGGCGTGGATCTTGTCGTCGACCAGGTGCACGAGCTTGAGAATGTGGGCGTAGCCCACGGTCACCGGCTGGTCGAAGGGTTCGCCGCTACGGCCGTCGATCAGCTGGATCTTGCCGGGATTCTCGGGGTCGTAGACCCAGTCCTTGCCGGGCTGGCTCTTGGCGGCTTCGAGGAAGGCCTGCACGGTCTGCTTGCTCTTCTCGGGACCGTGCATCTCATCGAACGGCACCACCTTGACGCGACAGTCGAGGTGGGAGGCCGCCCAGCCCATCAGGCACTCGAACACCTGGCCCACGTTCATACGGCTCGGCACACCCAGGGGATTGAGCACGATGTCGATCGGCGTGCCATCGGGCAGGTAGGGCATGTCCTCACGGGGGAGGATGCGGCTGATGATGCCCTTGTTGCCGTGGCGGCCGGCCATCTTGTCGCCCACCTGGATCTTGCGGCGCTGGGCCACATACACCCGCACCACCATGTTCGCGCCCGGCGGCAGTTCATCGCCCTGCTCCCGGGTGTAGATGCGCACATCCACCACTCGGCCCCGCTCGGTGCTGGGTACGCGCAGCGAGTTGTCGCGCACATCGCGGGCCTTCTCACCGAAGATGGCGCGCAGCAGCTTCTCTTCTGGTGGCTGGTCGGATTCGCCCTTGGGCGTCACCTTGCCTACCAGGATGTCACCGCTCTCCACATAGGCACCGATACGGATGATGCCCATCTCGTCGAGGTTGCCCAGGCTCTCTTCCGCCACGTTGGGGATCTCGCGGGTGATCTCCTCTGGGCCGAGCTTGGTCTGGCGGGCCTCGATCTCGTACTTCTCGATGTGCACCGAGGTGTAGAGATCGTCGGTCACAAGGCGCTCACTCACCAGAATGGCGTCCTCATAGTTGTAGCCCTCCCAGGGCATGTAGGCGATCAGAACGTTCTGACCCAGGGCGATCTCGCCGCCCTCACAGGCCGAGCCGTTGGCCAGCACCTGGCCGGCGATCACCCGGTCGCCCTGCTTCACGATCGGGCGCTGGTTCAGGCAGGTGT
>JBILDP010000162.1:0-5103 GCA_044352535.1 Prochlorococcaceae cyanobacterium | reverse complement strand
TTGTCGTCGTGGGTGGCCTGACGGCCGATCGGCGTGTTGATCACCAGCTGGATGCGGCCGGAGCGGATCGCGTCCTCGATGTTGGGACGTCCCTCATGCACCTTCAGCACCGGCTCCACCGCCAGGCCCGCTCCAGCCAGGGCAGCGGCGGTGCCACTGGTGGCGATGAGGCTGAATCCCTCCTCCACCAGCCGGCGTGCCACCGGCAGCAGGGCCTGTTTGTCGCGGTCGTGGGTTGAAAGAAACACGGTGCCGCCGGTGGGCAGAGCCTCTCCGGCCGCCTGCTCCGCCTTGCCGTAGGCCATGCCAAAGCCACGCGCAATGCCCATCACCTCGCCGGTGCTGCGCATCTCGGGACCCAGCAGGGTGTCGGACCCCGGGAAGCGCTTGAAGGGCAGCACCGCTTCCTTCACCGTTTGCAGCGGCGGGATGGGTTCGGCAGTGAGGCCAAGCTCGGCCAGGCTCTGGCCGGCCATCACCCGGCTGGCCAGCTTCGCCAGGGGCACGCCGGTGGCCTTGGCCACGAATGGCACGGTGCGCGAAGCGCGCGGGTTGGCCTCAATGATGAACACCCGCTCGCCTTCCTCCGGGTGGCGCTGCACGGCGAACTGCAGATTGATCAGGCCGCGCACCTCCAGGGCCAGGGCCAGATCCGTGCTCCACTGGCGGATCGTGGCCAAGGCCTCCTCGCCCAGGCTCACGGTGGGCAGGCAGCAGGCCGAATCGCCGGAGTGGATGCCCGCCGGCTCGATGTGCTCCATCACCCCGCCGATCACCACCGCGCCGGTGGCGTCGCAGAGGGCATCCACATCCACCTCCACGGCGTTCTCCAGGTACTGATCGATCAGCACCGGGTGATCCGGCTCCACGTTCACCGCTTCGGCCATGTAGCGGTTGAGCTCGGTTTCATCGAACACCACCTCCATGGCGCGGCCCCCGAGCACGTAGCTGGGGCGCACCACCACGGGATAGCCCACCCGCTCGGCCACGGCACGGGCCTCGGCCTCGCTGCGGGCCAGGCCGTTGCGGGGCTGGCGGATGTCGAGCCGCCGCAGGATCGCCTCGAACTGCTCCCGGTCTTCAGCGGTGTCGATCGATTCGGGCGAGGTGCCCCAGATGCGGGTGCCGGTGGCCTGGCCCTCAGGGCTGGCGAGCCAGCGCAGCAGCGGGATCGCCAGCTTGAGCGGGGTCTGGCCGCCGAACTGCACAATCACCCCTTCAGGATGCTCCGCCTCGATCACGTTGAGCACATCTTCGAAGGTGAGCGGCTCGAAATAGAGGCGGTCGGAGGTGTCGTAGTCGGTCGACACCGTTTCCGGGTTGCTGTTCACCATCACCGTGGCGAAGCCGGCCTCCCGCAGGGCAAAGGAGGCGTGTACACAGCAGTAGTCGAATTCGATCCCCTGACCGATGCGGTTGGGTCCACCGCCCAGGATCATCACCTTGCGGCGTGATTCGGGCTGCACCTCGTTTTCCGGCGGCACAGGCTCCAGCTCGCCGGCGGCGTTGAGCCGCTCCAGCGGTCGCTCATAGGTGGCGTAGTGATACGGGGTACGCGAGGCGAACTCGGCCGCGCAGGTGTCCACCGTCTTGAACACGGCCCGGATGCCGAGAGCCTGACGGTGGCGACGCACGGCCAGCTCATCACTGCCGGTAGCCCAGGCGATCTGGCGGTCGGAGAAACCCAGCTGTTTGAGCTCCAGCAGGGCCTCACCATCGAGATCCTGCAGGCTCCGGCCCCGCAGCAGGCGTGCTTCCGCCTCCACGATTCCCCGCAGCTTGGCCAGGAACCAGGGATCAATCGCCGAGAGCCGGTGGATGTCGGCATCGCTGCGGCCGGCCAGCATGGCTGCGCGCACGGCGAAGATCCGTTCGGGCGTGGCGGTGCGCAGGGCCCGCTCCAGCTCGGTGGCCTCCCAAGCGGCATCAGGGCGGTCGCAGCCCCAGCCGGCATGGCCCGTTTCCAGTGAGCGCAGCGCCTTCTGGAACGACTCTTCGAAGTTGCGGCCGATCGCCATTGCCTCGCCCACCGACTTCATCGAGGTGGTGAGCACCGCTGGGCTGCCCTGGAACTTCTCAAAGGCGAAGCGCGGGATCTTCGTGACCACGTAGTCGATCGTGGGCTCAAAACACGCCGGCGTGGCACCGGTGATGTCGTTGACGATCTCGTCGAGCGTGTAGCCCACCGCCAGACGGGCGGCGATCTTGGCGATCGGGAAGCCGGTGGCCTTGGAGGCCAGGGCCGAGCTGCGGCTCACCCGCGGATTCATCTCGATCACGATCACGTCGCCATTGGCGGGGTTGATCGCGAACTGGATGTTGCTGCCGCCCGTGTCGACACCGATCTCACGGATGATGGCGATCGCCTGGTCGCGCAGGCGCTGGTATTCGCGGTCGGTGAGGGTCTGGGCCGGCGCCACGGTGATCGAGTCGCCGGTGTGCACGCCCATCGGGTCGAGGTTCTCGATCGAGCACACGATCACCACGTTGTCGGCGGTGTCGCGCATCACCTCCAGCTCGAATTCCTTCCAGCCGAGCAGCGACTGCTCGATCAGGATCTGGCTCACCGGGCTGGCCTCCAGGCCGCTCTTGCAGATCGCCTCGAATTCCTCGGGGTTGTAGGCGATGCCGCCGCCGCTGCCGCCCAGGGTGAAGGCGGGTCGAATGATGCGCGGGTAGCTGCCGATCGCCTCCCCCACGAGCATCGCTTCCGCCATCGAGTTGGCGATGCCGGAGGGGCAAACGGCCACACCGATGCGCTCCATCGCCTCCTTGAACAGCAGTCGGTCTTCCGCCTTCTTGATGGCCGCCAGGTTGGCGCCGATCAGCTCCACCCCGTGCTTCTCGAGGGTGCCGTTCTCAGCCAGGGCCACCGCCAGGTTGAGAGCGGTCTGGCCGCCCATGGTGGGCAGCAGGGCATCGGGCTGCTCGATCTCGATCACCCGCGCCACCACCTCGGGCGTGAGCGGCTCGATGTAGGTGCGATCCGCCATGTCCGGATCCGTCATGATCGAGGCCGGATTGCTGTTCACCAGCACCACCTCGTAGCCCTCGGCCCGCAGGGCCTTGCAGGCCTGGGTGCCGGAGTAGTCGAATTCGCAGGCCTGGCCGATCACGATTGGCCCCGAACCCAGCAGCAGGATGCGACGCAGGTCGGTGCGACGGGGCATGGGCGAGGGCGGCAGGCCAAACCCGCCTAGCCTCTCACGGGGCATGGCTAACCTGGGAAAGGTCTGAAGACGTGTCTCCATGAGCGAACTCCAGCGCCTCAAGGGGCTGCTGCCGCCGGAAATGCAGAGCTGGGTGTTCGTGGAAGCCGCGGCCTCGGTTGAGCCGCCGCTGATCACGATTGAGGAAATCGGTCGCGACGAGATCGAGATCCAGATCGATCTGGAGAAATGGGACGCGCTGGCGCTTGACCACCGCAACCTGCTCTTCTGGCACGAGGTGGGCCGCATCCAGAACGACGCGGTGCCCCGCGACGGCTGGGAGATGGCCGCCCTTGCGATCGGTCTGGGCGGGGCCATCGGCGAGCTCTGGGTGCAGGACGGCCTTCTGCTGCTGATGGCTCTGGGGCTCTCCGGCTTCGCCGGCTACCGCCTCTATCTCAAGAACAACTCCGAAAAGCGGCTGGCCGATGCCATCGCCGCCGACGAGCGGGCGATCGACCTGGCCTGCCGCTTCGGCTACACCCTGCCCAACGCCTACAAGAGCCTGGGCGGAGCCCTCAAGGAGCTGGTGGAGCAGACCCGCAAGAAGAAAAAGCGCACGTTCTACGAAGATCGACTCGAGGCCCTGCGCAAGAGTGCAGGCAAGGCCCGCGCCGAAATGGCACAGCAACAGGGCTCCCGCCAGTCGGTCACCAGTGAGAACGTGTATGGATAGTCGCGATCTGGCCCTGCTGGCGGCCGAGGCATGCGACGACCGGAAGGCCGTGGACATCCGCCTGATCCGGGTGGAGGAGGTGAGCTCCCTGGCCGACTGGTTCGTGATCTGCAGCGGCCTCTCCGATGTCCAGGTGCGCGCCATCGGCCGCTCGGTGGAAGACCGGCTGGAGGAGGAAACGGGCAGGCTGCCGCTGCGGCGGGAGGGGCAGACCGAGGGCAGTTGGGTGCTGCTCGACTACGGCGAGGTGATCGTGCACGTGCTCACCCCCAGTGAGCGCAGCTACTACGACCTCGAATCGTTCTGGGGCCACGGTGAACAGGAGAGATACCTAGGCTCGGCCCCAGCCACCACCCCCTGAACGTCGCCATGGAGGGCCTGGAGGCGGACGATCTGGGCACCTGCCCGGTGCCGCCGGAACAGCGGCCGCTGCGCCAGTACGAGGAACTGCGGCAATCGTGGTTCTTCGCCTGGCCGAGCGAGAGCCTGGCCGGCCTGCTCAAGCCCCTCGCGATCAGCTGGCTGCTGGTGCTGCCCCTCACCCTGCTGGTGGCCAGCGGCAGCTGGGTGCTGCGCCACGACCCCACCCGGCTGGTGGCGGCGGGAATGGCGGCGGCGATCGCCCTGCCCACCCTGCTGCTGGTGCGCCAGTGGCTTGGCTGGAGCACGGTCCACGCACGGCTGATGCGCGAGCGCGTGGACTACGAGGAGTCCGGCTGGTACGACGGCCAGGTGTGGGAGAAGCCCCTGGCCTGGCGCCAGCAGGATCTGCTGGTGGCCCAGCACCAGGTGCGGCCGGTGCTGGGCCGGCTGCAGCAGGCGATCGGCCTGGCAGCCGTGCTGATGCTGTTGGGCGCCAGCCTGGCCCGGGCGCTCTGAATCCGGGACCTCTGATCCCAGGCGCTCTGAATCCAGGCGCTCTGGTCGAAGGGCTTCTGAATCGGCAGGCCGGACCGACGCTCTGACAGGCTCTTGCCATCTGGCCAGATCCCCCGGCCCCCCATGACCCTGAGCTCCAGCCTCGGCGGCTCCAGCCGCAGCACGATCCCGCCCCTGGAGGTGCGGCTGCTGCGCAACGGCATTCCTGAATCCCGCCACCGCGTGCACGCCGTGGTGTGCGATCGCCGCGGCCGGGTGCTGATGCGGGCCGGGGATCCCCAGCAGCTCAGCTTCATCCGTTCGGCCCAGAAGCCCTTCCAGGCCACCGTGTTTGTGAGC
>JBILDP010000024.1:0-16791 GCA_044352535.1 Prochlorococcaceae cyanobacterium | reverse complement strand
CAAGGCTGGCCGAAAACACCGCTTGCTGTGACCACCGCTTGCTGTGTCCACCGCTTGCTGTGACCACCGCTTGCTGTGCCCATCGACGGAATCGGACTGACTGACCCGGAAGTGCACCTAGAGTCATGACCCAGAAGTGAGTAACTGCTCGCTTCAAAGGGTCACGGCCCAGCCACCGGCCTTCTTCTGTCTCGTCGCGTGTTCCCCTCGTGAGGCCAGTGCTGAAGCCCCTCCTTCCCGTGCGCCCCAGCACACGGCCGGCAAGCAGGCTTTGGCGCACCAGTGCCGCGATGCTGGCGCTGGTGTTGCCGCTCGCGGCCTGCACGCGGGGCGGGCCACCCCCGGGGATGGGGAGGGGTCCACTGCCGGTGCAGACCCAGCCGGTGGTTGGCGCCCGCTTCAGCGACAGGGTGGACACGGTGAGCACCCTGGAAGCGCTCGACGAGGTGGCTCTTGCAGCCCAGGCGGGTGGCCGGATCCAGCAACTGCTGATCCAACAGGGCGATCTGGTGCGGCCAGGTCAGCTGCTAATGGTGCTCGATCAAACCCAGGCGCGGGCCGATGTGGCGCGCCTGCGGGCCGAGGTGGAAACCAACCGCCTCAACTACGAGCGTTACGAATACCTGGTGAAGCAGGGCGCGGCCAGCGCCATCCAGCGCGATGAATTCCGCCAGCGCTACCGCGCCTCCCGTGAGCAGCTGGTGGCGGCCGAAGCCGATCTGGCCTTCCGCGACCTGCGGGCTCCGATCGGCGGGGCCATCGGCGATGTGCGGGTGAAGGTGGGCGACGTGATCAGCGCCGGCACGCCCTTCACCAGCATCAGCCGCAACAACCGTCTGCTGGCCCGGGTGGAGGTGCCGGCGATCTTCAGTGGGCGTGTGCGGCCAGGCCAAACCGTGGTGCTGCTCGATCCCAACAGCGGCAGACCGCTGGCCGAAGCGCCCGTACGCTCGATCGATCCAGTGATCAGTGCCGGCACCCAGGCCCTGCTGGTGAAGGCGGAATTCGACAACCCCGGTGGCCCCAATACCGGTCAGCCGCTGCGGGCGGGCCTGCGCACCCGCACCCAGCTGCTGCTCGACAGCCGTGACCAGCCCTCGGTGCCGTTCGGGGCCGTGACCCAGCAGGCCGATCAGAGCTTCGTGTTCGTGGTGGGCACACTCGCCGAGCTGCGCCGCAACCCCGGCCGGGCCGATCTGCAGGCCCTGGCCAAGCTGCCGCCCGGCACACCGGTGGCACTGCAGACCCGCGTGCAACTGGGGCCCCTGCAGAACAACCGCTACCCGGTGCTGGGCGGACTGCCCGGAGACAGCCGGGTGATCACCTCCAACCTGATCAACCTGCGGCACGGCCTGCCGGTTCAACCCCAGTCCTGAGCGCAGCGCAGCCCATCCATGTCGCTCTCCAATCGCTTCATCGTGCGCCCCGTGCTCACCACGGTGTGCAGCCTGCTGATCGTGCTGGCCGGCCTGATCGCCATCCCCCTGCTGCCGATCGAGAGCCTTCCTGATATCGCCCCACCCACCGTGCAGGTGAGTGCCCAATACGTGGGCGCCGACGCTGAGAGCGTGGAGCAGGGTGTCACATCGGTGCTGGAGCAGCAGATCAACGGCGTGGAAAACATGGAGTTCATCAGCTCCACCAGCGCCAACGACGGCAGCAGTCGGATCACCGTGTCGTTTGCCAGCGGCAGCGACGGTGACATCAACCAGGTGAATGTGCAAAACCGGGTGGCCCGGGCTGAATCGCGCCTGCCCGATGCGGTGCGCCAGAGCGGCGTGACCGTGAACAAGGCCTCCACCTCGATCCTGCTCGTTTACACCTTCAGCAGCGAAGATCCAGCCAATCCCTACAGCCTGGAAACAATCAGCAGCCTGCTGGATCAGAACCTCACCGACGCGATCCGACGGGTGCCGGGCGTGGGTGATCTCACCTATTTCGGCAACCGGGAGATCGCCTATCGCCTCTGGCTGGATCCCGACAAGCTCACCGCCAACAACCTCACGGCGGCCGATGTCGCCAAGGCGCTGCGCAGCCAGAACCGGCTCGTTCCGGCGGGCAAGATCGGCGCCTCGCCTGGGCCGGCCGATCAGGCCTTCACGCTCACCCTGCAGCTGCAGGGCCGACTGCGCAGCGTGGCCGAGTTTGAGAATCTGATCCTGCGCAGCGCCGCCGACGGCGGCCTGGTGCGCCTCAAGGACGTGGGTGAGGTGAGCATCGGCGGTGAGTCGTATGCAGTGGAGGCGATCAACCTGCGCGGCATCCCCTCGGTGGGCCTGGCGGTGTATCAGCTCAGCGGCAGCAATGCCCTGGAGGTATCGAAGGGGGTGGAGCAGGTGCTCAACAACTTTGCCGCCAGCATGCCAGTGGGCATGACGATGGAGCGGGTGTACGACAACACCGAGTTCATCGAGGCCTCGATCAGCGGCGTGGCCAAGGCCCTGCGCGAGGCCGTGGTGCTGGTGGTGCTGATCCTGTTTCTGTTTCTCCAGGACTGGAAGGCCACCGTGGTGCCGGCGATCACGATTCCGGTGTCGCTGGTGGGCACCTTCCTGTTTGTGAAGGCCTTCGGCTTCTCCCTCAACCAGCTCACCCTGTTCGGCCTGGTGCTGGCCACCGGCCTGGTGGTCGACGACGCCATCACGGTGATCGAAGACACGATCAGCAAGCGGCGCCAGGGGCTGGGAGCCCTGGAGGCGGCCAAGGCCACCATGGATGAATTGTTCGGCGCGGTGGTGGCCACCTCGCTGGTGCTGTTTGCGGTGTTCGTGCCGGTGCTGTTCTTCCCCGGCGCCACCGGCACGATCTACCAGCAATTCGCCGCCACGATCATCTTTTCGATCGCCATCTCCACCTTCAACGCCCTCACCTTCTCGCCGATGCTCTCGGCCCTGCTGCTGGCGCGGGATGACGAGCCACCGGGCCGGCGCACCTACGCGATCGCCGGCGCCACGATCGGCTTCGTGTATGGGGTGCTGGCCAGCGGCGGCGGCGTGCTGGTAGCCCTGGCGGCCCTGATCAGCGGAGCCCTGCTGGGCTTTGTGCTGCACAGCTTCACGGGCCGGCCGCTGCGACTGCCCTGCACCCTGGGCGGGGCGGTGGCGGCCCTGCTGCTGGCGGGCCTCAATGCGCCGTTCAGCCCGATCCTGTTTGCCCTGGCGGGCGCCGCCGGCGGCTGGGGCGCCCCCTGGATCTTCGGCCACTTCAACCGCGTCTACGCCGCCATGGAGCGGCGCTATCACCGCCTGCTGGAGTGGGCCTTCCAGCGGCGCAAGCTGGTGCTCGCCACCCTCGGGGGCGGGATCGTGTTCACCGCCATCGCCTTCAACGCGATCCCTACGGGATTTGTGCCCACCGAAGACCAGGGCTACGCCATCGGCATCGTGCAGATGCCGGAAGGGGGCTCGTTGCAGCAGACCGCCGCGCTGCAGCAGCGCATCGCCGCCGCCCTGCGGCAGGAGCCCGCCATCCGCACCTCGGCGCTGTTCAGCGGCGCCAGCTTCGATGGCAATGCCCCCAACCGGGGACTGTTCTTCTTCGGCACCAAGCCCTGGAGTGAACGGGGCGGCGATCAGAGCGTGGCGGCGATCGTGGGACGGCTCAACGGCAAGCTCGCCGCCCTCCAGGAGGGACGCGTGATCGTGATCGAACCACCGGCCATCCGCGGCTATGGCAACTCGGGAGGCTTTGAGTTCCAGCTGCTCGACCAGAGCGGCGGTGCCTTTTCCCCCAGCGCGTTCTTTGAAGCGGCAGGCCAGCTGATCGGCGAGGCCAATCGCAGCGGCACCTTCAGCCGCGTGTTCACCCAGTTTTCGCCGGAATCACCCCAGCTGCGCCTGGATGTGGACCGCGATCGACTGGCGGCCCTGCAGGTGGATTACGACAAGGCCATGGAGGCCCTCACCCTCAACCTGGGCGGCAGTTACATCAACGACACCTTCACCGCAGGACGGGTGCGGCGGGTGTATGTGCAGGCCGATGGCAACTTCCGCTCCCAACCGGATGCGCTGCAGCGGCTCACCGTGACCAACGCCGAGGGCAAGCCGATCCCCCTGAGTGAATTCATCCGGGTGGAACCCAGCACCGGACCCTCGGTGATCCCCCGCTTCAACCTCTATCGCAGCATCAAGCTCGAAGGGCTGGCGGCCCCCGGCCGCAGCTCCGGCGATGCCATCAACGGCATGAAGCAGCTGTTCCAGCGGCTGGATTTCAACGGCCTGGGCTTCGACTGGACCGGCATCTCCCGCGAGGAGATCAAGGCCGGCGCCCTGGCCGTGGTGATCTTCGCCCTGGGCATCCTGGTGGTGTACCTGGTGCTCGCGGCCCAGTACGAGAGCTACAGCGATCCGCTGATCATCCTGATGACGGTGCCCACCGCCATGCTCGGCGCTCTGCTGGGCCTGGCGATGCGGGGCGAAGTGCTCAACATCTATGCCCAGGTGGGCCTGGTGATGCTGATCGGCCTGGCCGCCAAGAACGGCATCCTGATCGTGGATCTGGCCAACCAGCGGCTGGAGGAAGGGGCCACGGTGCTGGAGGCCGCGCGCGCCGCGGCCCACGCCCGCCTGCGGCCGATCCTGATGACGGCGATCTCCTCGCTCACCGGTTTCCTGCCCCTGGTGCTGGCCAGCGGCGCCGGCGCCCGCAGCCAGGCCTCCCTCGGCACCGTGGTGTTCGGCGGCCTGGTTGTGGCCACCGTGCTGTCGCTGGTGGTGGTGCCGGTGTTCTATGTGGTAATCAAACAGCTCACCGGCGCGGCCGCAGCTGAAACGCCGCCACCTGGCAGCGGGCTGGAGGCTCCGCTGGAGGCGCCATGAGCCGCAGCAATTTCCGCGGCCGCCAGGTGGTGTGGGCAGGGCTGATCGGCGGGGTGGGCGGCTGGCTGCTGGGGCTGTTCCTGCGCACGATCGTCGCCCGCACCCCCACCCAGCTGCCCAGCTACGCCCTCTTCTGGCTGGTGGTGGTGCTGGCTGCCATGGGCTGCCTGGGCGCCATGGCCGTGGAGGCGGTGCGCCAGCTGCAGGTGAACAACCCCGATCCCGCCTATCACCGGCTGCGGCAGCAACGCCAGCGCCAAGCCGCTGAGCGGCGGAGCCGCCGCAACCCACCCACCTAGCCAGCCGTGCCGCGCGCCCCCTCCCGCTCGAGCCAGCTGCGGCGCCAACAGGCGATCGAAACGCTGCTGGAGCTGGCCAGCGAACGGCCACCCAGCCAGATCCGCACCGCCCAGATCTCCGAGCGGATGGGACTCAGCGAGGCGGCCCTGTTCCGCCACTTCCCGAGCAAGGAGAGCCTGTGGCTGGCCACCCTCGAACACGGCATCGCCCTGGCCTGGCAACCGATCGACCACCTGCTGCGGAGTCCACGGTCTGAGACCAGGCCGCTGGATGCGCTACGGGAGCTGCTCAGGTTGCAGTTCAGCATCAACCGCACCCTGCCCGGCCTGCGGCCGCTGATCTTTCACGAGCTGCAGAACCGTGCACCCGGTGCCTGCCGCGGCGTGGTGATCAACCATCTGGAACGGCTGCGGCAACGGCTCGAGGACCTGGTTGGCCTGGCCCAACGGCACCGGGAACTCAGCCCGGAGATGTCGAGCGCCACGCTCGCCGACACCCTGCTGGCGCTGATGCTGGGGGTGCTGCTGCAGGAGCAGATCCGCGGCGGCGATCCCGGTGAAGCGGAGACCCAGCTGGAAGCCTCCCTCGGCCAACTGCTGCTGCAGCTCCGCCGGCCTCGCTGAGCCCTGGCGCGGGAGCACCGCTGGCCTTGCTCATGGCAAGGCCTCCAGTTGGTCCAGCAGCAGGCTGCGCAATGCGGGCCGTTGCAGCAACGGGGGGCCCACCCGATCAGCCAGCTGATCGGTGAGCCGGTTGGCCGCCAGGGCCAGGGGCAGGGAAGGGGCCGAGAGGGTCGGCTGCAGCTGCGCCAGGTGTTCGGCGCTGTATGAAGTGGCCAGGCAGCGGGCACCGCACACCTGCTCCAGGTGGGCGAGATAGCGGGCCGCCAACGGCCCCTCCAGCGGGTGGTGAAGCAGCAATGGCTCCGAACCCAGCCCCAGGAGCTCCCGGCGCAGCGCCTGCTGCCAGCAGGGCCAGGCCCCCAGAAAGGGCACAGTCCGAACGGTTCCCAGGCGGCGCCAGTGGCGCACGATCACCGGCAGGTCATGGCGCACGTGTCCACCGGGCAACAGCAGCAGCGGCACCAGGGTGAGGCCCTGACCGGGCTGCAGCAGGGAGGCCGATGGCGGCGGCCCGCAGGCGGTGAGCGCCTGCAGACGCACCGGCGCACCCCGGCGCCGCTCCAGCTCCACCGCCAGCCGCTGCAACTCAGTAGGCAGCTCACCGCCGCTGCGGCCGTGCACCACCAGCAGCAGGGGTTGGGCCGGCATCGCGGCCAGGCGCCGCTCAATCCGCTGGACCACACCTGGATCGAGAGGGCGCCGGCGCAGCGGCAACAGCCTTCCACGGGGAGCGGCCAGGCGGGCCAGCAGATCCACCGCCGTGGCCGCCAAGCGGGGATCAAGATCGCCGGCCAGGGTGCTGAGGGTGGTTGAGAGGGCCGCACGGGGCCACACGGGCAAACCCCGAGCCACACCTTCCAGCGCAGCGCGGCGCAGCGGAGCGGGAATCGGCGCCTGCAGCCAGGCCACCAACAGGGGCCACGTCTGCGCCTGGCGTTGGTGGCCCAGCAGGGGCAGCAGGGCCTCCGCCACCACCTGCGGCAGGTGGGAGCCAAGCCCGGCAGGCCCTGGAGCTAGTTGCGCTGCCAACCAGGCGGCGCTGGCTGGATCGCGCTGACTGAGCACCTGGGCGGGCAGAGCGGGATCCACCCTGGCCTGATCGCGCCACCAGCGCAGAAGCCTGACCTGAGCCGGAGGATCCAGATGCGGAGCCAGAACGGTCAGCAGATCGGCGGCAGGCAACAGCGCACCGCTCTCCACCGCTTGCAACCAGGGCTCGTCGTCGAGCAGGGGCTCCCGGCGCAGACGCTGGAGCCACGGCCAACGCAACGGGGATCCCAGCGGCGGCAGGTCTGCGGGGAGGGGCTGGAAGGCCCTCTCAGGCTGTTGGCAAGCCATGGCCATCACCCCGGCAAATCCGACGTTTTGTGGGGGGCTTTGGCCCCCGGAGCCGGCAGGACTTAACACGTACAACAGGACGGTGAACGGGAAGCGCCATGGCCCTGCTCAACAGCTCCAGCGCGGTGGTTCTGGCGAACTAAGGAGCAGCCGCTGGCCGGCGCCGGGCGCCGAAGCGCTCCACGAGCAGCTGCTCAAGCACATCCGGCAGGTCGCTGAGGGGCACGCCCTTGTCGTGCAGCTCCGCCAGCCTGGGCTCTGCGTCCATCGCGCCGCCGAGGAAGATCTTGGCGGCCTCCACCATCTGGCCGTCCTTGCGGGCCTTGGCGCCCATCAGACCGATCTGGCCCATGTAGGGCTGGCCGCAGGCATTGGGGCAGCCGGTCCAGTGCATGCGCACCGCATGGGGCACCTCGACGCGCTGCTCCAGCGCGTCGAGCACCGCCTGGGCAGTGCCTTTGGTGGGGATCAGGGCGAAGCTGCAGTAGGCGCTGCCAGTGCAGCTCACCGCCTCCGCCTGCAGCGGCGAGGGGTCGGGGCGGAAGCGCTGCAGCAGCGGCTCGGCCAGCAGGGCATCAACCCGCTCGGCGGGCACATTCACGATCAGGGCGTTCTGGGCCTCGGTGAGGCGAAGCTCCCCGGATCCATGGGCGCGGGCCAGCCGGGCCAGCTCCAGCATCCCCTCGGCATCCAGACGCCCCATCGGCACGTGCAGCCCCAGCCAGTGCAGGCCGGCCTGCTTCTGGGGCTGCAGGCCCAGGCCACTGCGGGGAGCCCGGTTCACCAGATGGCTGCCGTCGTGGACCGCGGCTGCTGCGGGGTCCCCGGCCTGATCAGGGCCCAGCTCACCCACCAGCTCCGCCCAGGCACTGAGCACGGCCTGGCGGTACCCCTCCAGGCCCAGCTGGTCGATCAAATACATCAGCCGGCTCCTGTTGCGCTGCTGGCGATTGCCAGCCCGCTCGAAGTGGCGCAGCACCGCCAGGGTGAAGCCGGGCAGCTGCTCAGCCGGCAGCCACAGCCCCAGCGGGATCGCCAGCGCGTTGCGCTGGGCCGAGAAGAAGCCGCCCACCATCACGGTGAAGCCCAGCGCGCCGTTGTGGAGAGCCGGCAGGAAGGCCAGGTCGTTGTGCAGCAGGAAGCTGTCGGGGGCGCCGCCCACGGCCACGTTGAACTTGCGGGGCAGGTTGCGGGGGCCGGCCGGGCCCAGCAGGGCCGCCTGGATGGCGTCCACCGGCGGCCGGGTGTCGACGATCTCCTCGGGATCGATGCCGGCCAGGGGGTTGCCGGTGATGTTGCGGGGGTTGTCGTGACCCGACTGGCGGCTGGTGAGCCCCACCCGCTCCAGCTCCGCCAGCAGCGGCGCCATGTCTTCGAGCAGCAGGCCCCGCAGCTGGATGTTCTGGCGGGTGGTGATGTCGGCACTGCCGTGCTCGCCGCAACGGTCGATCGCCTCGGCCAGCACCGCCAGTTGCTCAGAGGTGATCACGCCGTTGGGCAGGCGCAGCCGCACCATGAAGCGCCCGGGCGTAACGGGCCGGAAGAAGATCCCCAGCCACTTGAGCCGGATGGTGAGGGTGGCCTCATCGAGGGCCTCCCAGCCCTGGCGACCCAGCTCCTCAAGGCGAGGGACCAGCTCCAGGCCGCAGAGCTCGGCCTTGGCCTGCTCGATCTTGCTCAGGGCAGGAGGGGAAGAGGCAGCGGAGTCAGTCATCGGCCGGGGCGTGGGAGCGGAACAACGTCGGGGGTCCAGGCCAGCCCGAGACAGGGCTGTTGGAGTCCGAGCTGGCGCCGATGAGGGCTACGCCGCCGGGAAGTTGCATTCATGAGGTGGGCCGACTAAGGCGACAACCACCTCTGTGCTGGATGATCTCCAAGACGGAGAGTCAAGATCTTCCGCGCCAGCGCCCGCAGCCCGTGTTGCAATCGCTACCGAACACCCATTCCAGACGGGAGCAGCAGCTGCAGGCCCTGGGACCGGAGCGGGCCCGCTTCCGCGAGCTGATCGGCAAGGTGGGCAGCGGCGAACACACCAGCACCGGCCTCAACCGGGAGGAAGCGTGCGCCGCGATGGATCTGATGCTGCTGGGGCGGGTGAGCGAGGCCCAGCTGGGTGCCTTTCTGATCGCCCATCGCATCCGCCGACCGCTGCCGATCGAGCTGGCCGGCATGCTCGACAGCTACCGGCAGCACGGGCCGGCGCTGCACACCCCGGGCAAGCGGGCCCTGAGCTTCGGTGTGCCCTACGACGGCCGCAGCCGCACGGCCCCCCTGCTGCCCCTGGTGGCGCTGCTGCTGGCCAGCACGGGGGTGCCGGTGGTGCTGCACGGCAGTGATCCGATGCCGGTGAAATACGGCGTGACCCTGGCGGAGCTGTTTGCCGCCCTCGGCATCACCTGGAGCGGACTACCGCTCGCCACCCTGCAGGAACGGCTGGATCGGCACAACCTGGCCCTCACCCACCAGCCCGACCACTTCCCGGCTGCGGAGCGACTGGTGGCCGCCCGCGACGAGATCGGCAAGCGGCCGCCGGTGGCCAGCCTGGAGCTGCTCTGGACCCCCCACCGCGGCGAGCACCTGCTGGTGAGCGGCTTTGTGCACCCTCCCACCGAGAGGCGGGCCTGGGAAGCGCTGGAGCTGGCCGGGGAGACCGACGTGCTCACCGTGAAGGGCCTGGAGGGCTCCACCGACCTGCCCACCAGCCGGGCCGGCATCGCCGCCCGTGGGCGCAACGGCGCCCCGGAACGGCTGCTGCTGCACCCCCGCGACCACGGCCTGCATGGCGATGAGGTGACATGGGAGAGCCTCGAAACCTGGCGCGAGCAGGCGCTGGCCGCCCTGGTGGGCGAAGGCCCACTGGCCCCTGCCCTGATCTGGAATCTGGGTGCCTACCTGTGGCTCGCCGACCAGATCGACACCCTGGAGGCCGCACTGAACCAGGCCAGGGGATACCTGAACGCCCGCAGCGGTGAGCGACTGCGCCAGGCGTTGGTCGCTGAGTCAGCCGTTCGGTAACAACCGCCAC
The DNA here is from genome assembly GCA_044352535.1 of Prochlorococcaceae cyanobacterium. Taxonomy (GTDB): domain Bacteria; phylum Cyanobacteriota; class Cyanobacteriia; order PCC-6307; family Cyanobiaceae; genus NIES-981. Next base: position 6,688 of record JBILDP010000024.1, on the reverse strand, counting down.
TCTCCGGGTTCTGGCCGCCGTGGTGTCTTGGTGGGGTCCGGTCAGCTTGTGCGCCGGCATTCAATCTGGCCGGTTCGGTGCGCTTTGTTGTGGAGCCCAACCGGAGTGCCAATTGCCATCACTCCGGCATCCCCCAACACAATCCATGTCGAATCTTTCCCGACGCAAGTTTCTGCTTACCGCTGCTGGATCTGCGGCGGGAGCCCTCTGGCTGGCGGCCTGCGGTGGCAGCAGCAAGAAGGCGGAAAATCAGGCCAGCGGGTCCGTGAGCGCGGCCGATGCTCCGGAGCTGAAGGGGGCCACCCTGGGCTTCATCGCCCTCACCGACGCCTCACCACTGATCATCGCCAAGGAAAAAGGGCTGTTTGCCAAGCACGGCATGCCCGACGTGAAGGTGGTGAAGCAAACCTCCTGGGCGGCCACCCGCGACAACCTGGAACTGGGTGGCAGTCGGGGTGGCATCGACGGCGCCCACATCCTGTCGCCGATGCCGCTGCTGCTCACGGCTGGCACGATTACCAAGACGAAACAGCCACTGCCCATGTATATCCTGGCGCGGCTGAACACCCAGGGTCAGGGCCTGTCGGTTTCCAAGGACTTTCCCGGCCTGAAGATCAACGATGCCGCAGCCATGAAGAAGGCTGTGGCTGACGCCAACAGCAAGGGCCGCAAGTTCAAGGCGGCCGTCACCTTCCCCGGCGGAAATCACGATCTCTGGACTCGCTACTGGATGGCCGCCAACGGCATCGACCCCAACAAAGACGCCGACCTGGTGGTGGTGCCGCCGCCGCAGATGGTGGCCAACATGCAGACCGGCACCATGGACGCCTTCTGCGTGGGTGAGCCCTGGAACCAACGCCTGGTGAACAAAAAACTGGGCTACACCGCTGCCCAGACGGGCGAACTCTGGGACAAGCACCCCGAGAAGGCCTTCTCGATGCGGGCCGACTGGGTGGATGCCAACCCCAAGGCGGCCAAGGCCCTGCTGATGGCCGTGCAGGAAGCCCAGATGTGGTGCGACGATCCCGCCAATCTCGATGAGATGTGCGAGATCGTGTCTAAGGATAAATACATCAAGGCCTCGGTGGCCGACATTAAACCCCGCCTGGCCGGCAATGTGGACTATGGCGATGGCCGCACTGTCAAGAACAGTCCGTACAAGATGCTGTTCTGGGCCAGCGAAGCCTCCTTCCCCTTCAAGAGTCACGACACCTGGTTCGTGACGGAAGACATCCGCTGGGGCTACCTGCCCGCCAGCACCGACATCAACGCCCTTGTAAACAAGGTGAACCGAGCTGATCTCTGGAAGGAGGCTGCCAAGGGAATCGGCCAGGAAAAAGCCATTCCCGCCAGTGATTCGCGCGGCAAGGAAACCTTCTTTGATGGCGTGGTGTTCGACCCGGAAAATCCCAAGGCCTATCTCGATAAGCTCGCCATCAAGGCGATGAAATAGCCCCTGATCACAGTTCAATTCACAACTTGAATTGTTCATGGTTTCAATTCAATAGCCTGATCTTTTCGTGACAACGACCCTTCCCACCAGGCGGCAACGGTCAAGCCGCCTGCTGCCTCGGCTACCCCAGGTGCTGCCTTACCTGCTCTGCATCGGTGCCTTTCTGATCGTGTGGCAGCTGCTCTCAGCTGTGCTGGGCGCCGCGCGGCTACCTGGGCCAATCAACGTGTTGATCGACACCTGGGATCCCTACATCAGCCAGCCGTTCTTCGATGACGGCGGCACCAGCAAGGGCCTGGGCTGGCAGATTTTGATCTCCCTGCAGCGGGTGGCGTTGGGCTATGGCCTGGCCGCGGTTCTGGGCACCGCCATTGGCGGCCTGCTGGGCCTTAATCCCTTCGCCGGTAAAGGCTTTGATCCGGTGGTGCAGGTGCTGCGCACCGTGCCGCCCCTGGCCTGGTTTCCGATCTCGCTAATGGTGTTTCAGGACGCCAACACCTCGGCGATCTTCGTGATCTTCATCACCGCGATCTGGCCAATCATCATCAACACCGCCGTTGGTATTCGTGAGATCCCACAGGACTACACCAACGTGGCCCGCGTGCTGAGGTTGAGCAAGAGGGCCTACATCCGCAACATCGTGATTCCTGCCACGGTGCCCTACGTGTTCACTGGCCTGCGCATCGCGGTTGGCCTGGCCTGGCTGGCGATCGTGGCCGCCGAGATGCTTAAGGCCGATGGCGGGATCGGCTACTTCATCTGGGATGCCTACAACGCCGGTGGCGACGCCAGCTCCAGCCAGATCATTCTTGCAATCCTCTATGTGGGCGTGGTGGGCCTGATCCTCGACCGACTGGTGGCCTGGGTGGGCCGCAAGGTGAGCAAGGGGGCCAGCTGAGATGACCACACCCACCGGCCTGATCACCGTGGACGCGGTGACCCAGGTGTTTCCACTCGACGACGGCGGCCGCTACGTGGCCCTCGATCGCATCGATCTCGACATCGCCGAGGGGGAGTTTGTGTCGCTGATCGGTCACTCCGGCTGCGGCAAGAGCACCCTGCTCAACCTGCTGGCCGGGCTCAACCAAGCCAGCGAGGGCGGCATCCTGATGAACGGCCGCCAGATCACCGATCCCGGCCCGGATCGGATGGTGGTGTTCCAGAACTACTCACTGCTTCCCTGGCTCACGGTGCGCCAGAACATCGCCCTGGCGGTGGACAACGTGTACCCCCAGCTCAGTCCAGTGGAGCGGCGCGAGATCGTGGAGCGCAACATCCAGCTGGTGAATCTCAGCGCTGCAGCCCAGAAACTGCCGGCCGAACTGTCCGGTGGCATGAAGCAACGGGTTGCCATCGCCCGGGCGCTGGCGATCCGACCCAAGTTGCTGCTGCTCGATGAACCCTTCGGCGCCCTCGACGCCCTCACCCGCGGCAACCTGCAGCAGCAGCTGATGCAGATCTGCCAGGAGTCAGGACTCACCGCCGTGATGGTGACCCACGACGTGGATGAAGCGCTGCTGCTCTCCGACCGGGTGGTGTGCCTGAGCAACGGCCCGGCCGCCCGCATCGGCCGGATCGTGTCCGTGCCGATCCCCCGGCCCCGCGATCGCCTCACCGTGATGGATCACCCCGACTACTACGCGCTGCGCGCCGAGCTGATCCACTTCCTGCAGGAGCAGCGCCGCCTCAAACAGCACCCCGCCGCCCACCGATGACCGCTGCCACCGCCATGTCCACGGCCGCACCCACCGCCAGCAAGGCCTTTCTCGAATTCCGGGATGTGGGCCAGGTGTTCCAGACCCGGCGCGGGCCCTTCGAGGCTCTGCGCAACATCAACCTGCAGGTGCGCCAGGGCGAATTCCTCTGTGTGATCGGCCACTCCGGTTGCGGCAAGAGCACCCTGCTCAACATGGTGTCGGGCTTCCTGCAGCCCAGCAGTGGGGCCGTGACCCTGGAGGGCACCCCGATCGAGCGGCCCGGTCCCGACCGCATGGTGGTTTTTCAGAACTATTCCCTGCTGCCCTGGCTCACGGTGTGGCAGAACGTGGAGATGGCCGTGAAGGCGGCACGCCCGGAGCTCGATGCAGCCACCCGTCGTGAGGTGGTGGCGCACCACCTCGACATGGTGGGATTGACTGACGCCCGCAGCAAGCGCCCAGGCCAGCTCTCCGGCGGCATGCGTCAACGGGTGGCCATCGCCCGGGCTCTGGCTGTTTCCCCAGCTGTGCTGGTGCTGGATGAGCCCTTCGGAGCCCTTGATGCCATCACCAAGGAGGAGCTGCAGGAAGAGCTGCTGGCGATCTGGCGCGAGCAGAAACCCACGGTGCTGATGATCACCCACGACATCGACGAAGCGCTGTTTCTGGCTGATCGGATCGTGATGATGACCAACGGCCCCTCGGCCACGATCGGTGAAATCCTGGAGGTGCCGTTCGAGCGCCCACGGCGCTACGAGGCCATCCAGGACGACCCCCGCTACGGCCAGCTGCGCAACCACGCCCTCGATTTCCTCTACCGGCGCTTCGCCCACGACGTGGACTGAAGCAACGAACACTGAGGCGCAGATCGCGGTTCAGGCGGGGGTCAGTACCACCGCCGCTCCCTTGAGTTCGGGCTGCTTGGAGATCGGGCAGCCCAGCGCGTGCATCAGCCGGTTGGCCTCACAGGCCAGCTCCGCCTGGGAGGCACCCCAATGCATCGGCAGAAACACGGTGCCTGGCCGGATGCGTTCCGTGAGCTGCACCTTCACCGTGAGAGCGCCGCGGCGGGAGCGCACCTGGGCCAGGCCCTCCGCCACCAGGCCGGCGCGGTCTGCATCGTCGGGGTGCACCTCCAGCAGCGGCTCAGGATGGGTCTTGGCCGCCCGGGCCACGTGGGTGGTGCGGGTCATGGTGTGCCAGTGGCCCAGCACCCGGCCCACGGTGAGCACCAGCGGATAGGTGGCATCGGGCGGCTCGGCCAAGCCCAGGGGCGGATCGGCCCAGAGGCGGGCCTTCCCGGAGGGTGTGGGGAAGCGGTGGTCGGTGTAGAGGCGCGCTGCACCGCCACCGGGCTCGGTGTCGGCGGGGAAGGGCCACTGCTGGGGGCCGTGGTCGGCCAGGAGCCGGTGGCTGAGGCCGCTGCTGTCGCACAACCGGCCGGCGGTAAGGGCCACAAACTCGGCGTACACCTCGGCAGCGGAGCCATAGCTGAACTGCTGGGCAAAGCCCAGACGCCGACCGAGCTCCGCGAAGATCGCCCAGTCGGGCCGGGCCTGCCCCGGGGGCTCTCGGAAAGCGCGGCAGAAGGTGACGCGACGCTCGGAGTTCACCATCACGCCCTCTTTTTCGCTCCACTGGGCGGCCGGCAACACCAGGTGGGCCACCGCTTCGGTTTCGGTGCCGGCGTAGGCCTCGCTCACCACCACCAGCGGGCAGTTCGCCACCGCCGCCCGCACCCGATCCAGCCACGGCATGCTCACCAGCGGGTTGGTGGCCGCCACCCACCAGAGATCGAGCTCGCCCCGCTCCATCGCCTCGATCTGCTGCCACACCGCCAGACCTGGCTCGGGAGTGATCGATCCGGGGGCAACGCCCCAATGGCGCTCCACCTCGGCGCGGTGCTGGGCATCGCTCACCGAGCGGTAGCCGGGCAGCAGCTGGGCCAGGCCGCCCACCTCACGGCCACCCATGGCGTTGGGCTGGCCTGTGAGTGAAAAGGGCCCGGCGCCGGGCCGACCGATCTGGCCGCTCACCAGGTGCAAGTTGCAGATCCCCGTCACGGTGGCGGTGCCCTCGCGGCTCTGGTTCACCCCCATCGACCACAAACTGAGCGCCGCGGCTGCCTCACACCACCAGTCGGCCAGCAGGCGCAGATCCGCCTCGGCGATGCCGCACACCGCCGCCGCCCGTGCCGGCTCCCAGGCCCGCCAGAGCGTCTCCAGCTCAGCGAAACCTTCGGTGTGGGCCGCCACGAAGGCCTGATCCACGCCACCGCAGTGCAGCGGACCGCGCTGCAGCAACAGGTGGCCCAGCCCGCAGAGCAGGGCCAGGTCGGTGCCGGGGGCAATCGCCAGGTGCAGGTCGGCGGCGTCGCTGGTGGCGGTGGCGCGCGGATCCACCACCACCAGACGGGGCCCGGCGCCCTTGCCCCTGCGCCTGCGCTTGAGCAGCCGCTGGAACAGCACCGGATGGCACTCGGCCGTATTGGTGCCGATCAACAGCACCAGGTCGGCCAGGTCGAGGTCGTGGTAGCAGCAGGGGGGGCCATCGGAGCCCAGGCTGCGGGTGTAGCCCGCCACCGCCGAACTCATGCACAGGCGCGAGTTGGCATCGAAGTTGTTGCTGCCCAGGGCGCCCTTGAGCAGCTTGTTGGCCACGTAGTAGTCCTCACAGAGGAACTGGCCGGAGCCGTAGATCGCCAGCGCCTCGGGGCCCCTACCGGCCAGGGTGGCCTGGATGCGCTCCACCAGGAGCGTGAAGGCCCGCTCCCAGCTGATCGCCTCGAAGGGCTGATCGGTGCGGGCTCGCCAGAGGGGCGTGGTGAGCCGGTTGTGGTGCAGGGTTTCGCCCACCGTGGCCCCCTTCACGCACACCTGCCCCAGGGAGGAGGGGTGATGGCGGTCGCCGCGGGCGGTCCACTGGCCCTCCGGCTCGGCCGGGGCCTTCAACTCCAGGCCACAGCCCACGCCGCAGTAGGGGCATTGGGCCCGGGCAACCGGGCTGGGGGCTGGATCGCGGGCCATGGGGGCCATTCGACCAAGCCAGGGCGCCCGATGATGGTGGCGGTTGTTACGGCAGTTCCCCTGAGCACACCCCAGGCCAGCACCTGCTTCGGCTTCGAGGCCGACTTCACCGCCAACCTGCGCTGCATCCCGATGGCGGTGCGGCGCAAGCTGGATCTGGCCGGCGTGAAGCTCAAGCTCCAGCACTGGAGTGAGCTGGAGGAGGCCGAGCGCGGCGCCCTGCTGGCCTGGCCCGACGATGCCGCTGCCATTGAGGCCCTACGGGAGCACCTGCTGGTGCGCACCGCCGGTCTCAGCACCGGGCAGGCCAAGGAACTGCCACGCCCCAACGGGGAGGTCTGGCAGCAGGCCGACCAGGTCCCCGAGGTGCTGGCCGCCTCCTGCTCCCAGCTGGGGATGCCCCTGCGGGCCGGCGGCTGGAGGGAGCTCAGCGAGCTGCAGCGCTTCGCCCTGGTGAAGCTCAGCCACCCCGGCCACGAGCACCGCAACCTGCCGCGGGCCCTGGCCGAGTT
>JBILDP010000297.1:0-5125 GCA_044352535.1 Prochlorococcaceae cyanobacterium | reverse complement strand
GCAAACGACGGAACCACCTCGGCGAAACTGTTGGCGTCACCAGGTCCGGCACCCAACGCACGAACCGACAAACCGGCAAGCGACAACGTCGGTCGCCAGTCCACCGGTGCCTGAGCGTCCAGTCGGGCGTTCATCAGGTATGTCGTGCCGTCCTGTTTCGACCAGTCGCCACCACCCGGAATCGCTTCGACCTGATACTCGTTCCATCCGAACACCTGTGTTTCAGTCGTTCGGTATGCCACCGCCGATCGTGTTTCGGGAACGTGGGTGACCTCGGCGGTCGCTTCGTAGATCGCTCCTGCCGTTTCTGCCCTGACCTGAGGATCGTTAGGTCGGGACATGAACCAGCCGACCGCGTTCACACCGGTAGACACATCGAAGTCGTCGAGATCGTCGGTGGTCCACGGTCCACCCGTCACCGGGTTTCGGGTCCAAGTGAACGACACCCGCTGCGGATTCGACGGCATCGTGGACGCCTGACCGAGAACGATCGTGCCGTTCATAGACAAGAACGGACGGACCCGGTAAGGCTGGTCATACTCCGAGGACCTGGCTCGAGGATCCACTAGTCGCTGACACACACACGACACGGTCAAACCCAACACCCGGTCGGTGCCCACGTTTGAGGACAGGTTGTCCACATGAAACGCCCACCGGGAGAACGTCGAACGGTAATCAGGCAACGCCGGTGACGCCGCCGCCAACGGTGCGTCATACAGAACCGACACCGGTGTTAGCCCTATGAACTGGTAGTCGTACAACGGGACCGGATCGTCGAACACGAAACCAACGAAGAGCAGCCCGTAGTCGAACGCACCACGGAACGTGCCCGGTGTTGGTGTGCCCGGTTGGATCAGGTTGTACCAGTCGTCGGTTTCGGTGGTCATCCGATCCTGATTCACGGACTCGGTTCGACTATCACCGGAGAACCACCGTCCACCCAACGGACGCAACATCAGGGCGTTAGCGTCACCCGAGTACGGGTACACATCGGTTGTTTCGTTCACGGCGACCAGGTCGTCCTCGGCGTACACATCCACCGTGTCGTAAGCACCGGGCACGTCCTGAGGCGACCACAGATACAAACGGTCTATGTCCTCGGTTACTGACCCGGTCAGTTTCCACGAGTACGAGTTCGGACCGGTCCCTCCGATCGGGCGGTCCACCTGACGTGTCGGATTCCATTCCAACCCGTACACGCACTCGTCGTCGGCGTTCGGGTTCCAACGATCGGTCATGCCACCACCCCTTCGAGTCGGAGAATCCGCCTAAGTTCCTGCGACGCCGCAACCCCAGCGGTGCGACCGATACGGTCACCGTCCTCGGCGGTCATACCGGCACCAACCGTTACCGGAACGGTGACGTTTATCTCGGTTGTGTTCGGGTTTCCACCGTCACCCGCCACAGATCCGCCAACAACCAACCCAGTCGGGTTCGTCGTAGAGAAACCACCCACCGTCGGTTCGATAGTCGCCGCCTCAGCCACCGCCGCCGACACCTCCGCAATAGAAGCGATCTGCGATTCCATACCGAGTCGCAAACCGGTCACGGTATCGACACCCATGTCGAACATCTCGCGTGACGGTGAACGCAGACGGAGGATGAAACCGAGCGGTCCGAGAATGGCGTTCGCCACTTCGCGCGCTGTGTCGCGGAGCGGTTGTAACTCGTCGCCTATCCCGTCGATGATTCCCTGAACAACGTCACGACCGATCTGGTTCCATGCGACGTTCGTAATCGCAGACGAGATCCCGGTAGAGACGACATTCGACTGCGTCTCAACATTGCCCTGCTGACCGGTGAGACCATCAGCGACACCCTGCCCGGCAGCGCCACCACCGTCGGTTCCTGCCCCGTACCAGCCGCCGCCACGGATGATGCCGACTAGGGCGTTGATCTGATCGGTTGTGAGAGGTGACGCAGCCCCCAACGACTGAGCGAAGAATAGGGCGGTGTCCAAACCGACCTGACCCGCTTCGCCTGGTGTCGTCGCCGCCTGCCACACCGCCGAGATCGCCGCTAACTGATCCGTCGTCGGGGTCGTAATGTTCAGGGCGGCAGCGAAGTTTGTGGACTCGGTGGTTCCGAGTTCCGTCCCGCCCAACGAGCCGAGATTCTGGTAGAACGCTGAGCGCGCCGTGTCGATCGATTCGACGGTGGCGTCCCCAAGCAACAGGGCACCTTTGTAACTTTCCGTGATCGCCCGTGCTGCTTCGGCGGTCTCACCGGTTTGGATTAGGTACTGCTCAACAGCGATCGCTCGGATCTCCTGACGGGCGAACAGTTCCGCTTCGTACAGACGCCGCAGATGGTCCTCGAGGTCGGTCAGTTCACCGTCGTAGGACTCCAACAGGATTCGTGACTTATCGGCACCGAGTTGCGACATGAGCGCCGCCACGTTCTCATTACCGGCCGAGAGTTGTGCCTGAATCCCAGCCACCCAGTCACGCGTCCCGGCGAGAGACCGGTCCAACGACTCGAGGATCTGACCGGTGCCCACCTCGTCGGACAGTTCCGAGAACGCATCGGTGACCGACGGAACATTCGTTAGTGCTTCGTTGTAGAACTCCAACGCGTTCTGTCCGGCGGTCTGAAGAGCTTCGGCCAGTTGATAGGTTTGCTCCGTTGCTTGGACCATCGCCATGAGAGAGTCGATGACTTCGTCAGCGAATCCGGCCATCGCTTCGGCGGCACCGTCGGCGTCCTCCGTGACCTCCTCGGTCGGGATGATGTCACCGAGAATCCGTGTGATCTGGAACAGTTGTCCGAGACCGGGAATGCCGTTTATAAGCGTGGTCACCAGGCCCTCGAGGGCGTCCTGAAGCAACGTGATTCCGATCCCGGCGTCCTCGGAACTTTCACCCAAACCGTCCAACGGCAACGATTCGAGTAGAGACGCCAACGGTCGGACCACATCTGCGACCCCTTCCATGCCGTCGGCTACGGCACCCAAACCTTCGGCGAGCAGAACACCAGTGATCCGGATTAGTGGTTCCATCGCAGCGACAAGTTCGTTGATCGCTTCGGAACCGTCCACGAGGCTCGACTGGAACGCTTGGAGGAACGTGGCACCCAGTTCCTCTTTCAGATCTCCCCACCGCTCCTGAAGTCGTTCCGACGTTATAAGGACATTGTCCATGCCGTCGGTGATCGCCGTCATGTTCGGACTCAACTGCTCGAACGCTAACGAGATACCGGCAGCCTGGAGTTCAGCGAACGACAACGACTCTCCAGCACCCTTGCCTGACATCTCCAACGCCCGGGCTTCGATATCTGCTTTCTCGAGGTCGATCCCCAGAGTCGCCAACCGTGGACCACCCATTGCGATCGTTCGGAACAGCCGGTCCATGATCTGATCCACATCACCCAGCGCCGGATTCGTGGATCTCAGATAAGCGGCCACACCGAAGAACTGTTGCCCGAGGTTGGCGATCTCGGTGTCGGTCGCTTCCGACGTTCGTTGTAACGAACCAAGTCGGATAAGCGAAGTCTTTACCGCCTCATCCGACGACCCGAGGCTCTGAGTCATCTTGTCGATCGTTCCGGTTAGACCGGTAGTGCCACCCGACAAGTCTTGGAGTTGTCCACCCAACTCGCCCAACGTGGCGTCGTAAGCCTGCTGCACCGCAATGGCGTCCAACGCCGACGAATACAGATCAGCGAACGCCCCAACCGTGACACCGACACCGACCGCCGCGGCGACACCTGCAGGACCGAACTCCTTCAGCTCACCGCTCAAAGCACCCACACCACCACCGGCGGCGAACCCGGCCACCGAATCCAAACCCTCAGCGGCACTCCCCAACCCTTCCAACGTGGACGTAGCACCCGCACCGGCACCGCTCAACTCGTCGATCTGTTGCTGAGCTTCGGATGTGTTCGCCGTAACGTCCACCTCAACCGACGTGTCGATCGAGTCGATCTCTGCCTGAACCCATTCACCGATCGAACCTGCCGCTTCGACCTGCACCGTTTGTTCCGGTGCGGTCGCCTCTTCGATCGCTGCGGACACCTCGTCGGTGATCGCTGTCGTGTCGATCGGTGGTGCCTCAACGATCGGGAGGTCCTCAAACGCTGCGGACACGGCGTCACGCAAGTTGTCGCCCCAAGCACGGGCGATCTCGGTCAGGGCGTCACCAACCGAGGCGACCCGTTCGAGGGCCTCGGTAATGTCCAGTTCGAGTGTTTCCCTAACCGACACGCAAAGTCTCCTGAATGAACCTGACCTGGTTCGGAGTCATTACGTCTGCCTCCGGTGCGGGTCCGGTTCCCTTAGCGGCGGCGATACGTTCTGCCACCAGGTCCCGCCCTGAGTGTACGCCACCGGGTTCAGGGGTCGGACGGGACTTCGCCCACGTTTCCACGTCGGTTGTAGCGACACCTAGCGCCGCCCCAACCTCCCACACCTCGAGGTCGTCGATGGTGCGGGCCGACCAATGGAACTCGACGGCGCACCGTCGGAACAGGAACGCGAACCACTCCAAGTGTGAACCCGCTAGCGGTGTTGTTGGAGCCTCAAAGTCTGACGGACCGCTCCCGGTTACCCGCCAGACAGGTAAGGGACCTCACGCCAATGGGTAGCGACCTTAGTAATCAGGTTCCCGGACAAGATCCACACGGGAAGATCGTCGGTGTCTGACGGCAACGGATCGCCGTCACCGAGGGTGTCCACCACGTCACGCCACCACGACGCCACATCGTCGGCACCGTCGAACGCACCGTCGGCAGGTTTCCGGTCCTTAGACCCGACCGCCTCAATGGACGTGAACAGGGTTCGCAGTTCACCGATCTTAGGTCGGCGCAACGTCCGCACCGTCCCGTCGATCACGAGTCGCACCCGTCCGTCGTCCAACAGTTCGACACCGTCACGGTTTGTCTTAGGCATTGCTTCCCCTCTCAGAACGGATCCTCTTCGGACATGCCGGTAGCGGGCACGTTGCGGTCCTTACGGTCAGACAACGAAGCGAACAGAACTGACGTGCCGACCTCGTCGGCAATAACTTCCACCTTCGACCGTGCCGCCCCGTCCTGTTCCCACCGGGACTGACGTAACTTGCCTTGAACCATGACCCGCTGACCCTTACCGATCGTTTCGGCGGCTGACTCGGCCAACAACCCGAAACAG
>JBILDP010000023.1:0-17009 GCA_044352535.1 Prochlorococcaceae cyanobacterium | reverse complement strand
CGCCGATCACGCCCACGAAGCCGCCAAACTCATCCACCACCACCCGCACGCCGCCACTGTTGCGGCGGAAACCGGTGAGCAGCCGGTCGGCGCGGATCATCTCCGGCACGAATTCCACCTCCTCGCTTAGCTCTGCCGGGGTGCGCTCGCCCTGCCCCTGCACCAGGGCCGTGAGCAGGCGCTCCCGGCTCGCAACCCCGAGGATTTCATCCACCTCCTCGCCCAGCACCACCCACCAGGGGTCGCTGTGGGAGAGCAGCTCATTGCGGAGCTCGGCCAGCCGGGCAGCACCTGGCACGGTGGGGGCCGACACCCGCGGGGTCATCAGGTCGCGGGCGGTGAGGTCGTTGAGCTGGAATACCTTGGCGATCATCGCCGCCTCATCCGCCTCGATCTGGCCTTTCTGGGAACCCAGCCTGGCCAACAGCCGGATCTCCTCCTCGTCGGTGTGCAGTTCGCTCTCGGTGCTGATCGCCGGCAGCAGTCGCTCCAACAGCAGCACCAGCGGCAGCATCAGCTGGGCCACCAAGGCCAGGGCCGGGGCGCTGGCCAGGGCCACCGGCAGGGCCAGGCGGCTGCCGAAGGCCTTGGGCAGGATCTCGCCCAGCAGGATCACCAGCACGGTGAGCCCCACCGAAAACAGCGGTAGGGCTACGCCGGAGATGCCGTGGTTTTCGAACACCTGGGCCGCCAGGCCGCCCAGCATCAGGCTGCCGAAGATGTTGAATCCGTTGTTGGCAATCACCAGCACCGACAGGGTGCGGCCGAGCCGCTGACGCAGCTGCTCCAGGCGTCTGGCGCCGCGCACCGGTCTGGGCCGGCTGGCCAGCTCGTGCAGCCGCACTGGGTTGACGCTCAGCAGGGCCGCTTCCACCCCGGAACACAGTGCCGAACCGGCGATCACCAGCACCACTAGCAGGGCCAGGGCCAGCAGGTCGTTCATGCCGGCGGGGTGGCGAGTGGAAGGGCAGGGGCTTGGGCCATGCCTCTATATACCGCTTCCCGCCAGTACGGCGCCTCCCGCCAGCACCTGGCGCCAGACTGCACCTCACCTGGACGGTGCAACGTGGTGGTGGAGCGGGGGCTGGAGCCGGTGCTTGAGCAATCTGTCCATGCCCAGCGGCGGGACCGCTTTCTGGAGCAGCTGGGCGGCGCCGCGGCGGTGATCCCTGCGGCACCGCTGGCGGTGCATCACGCCGATTGCGAGTGGCCGTTCCGCCAGAACAGCGACTTCTGGTATCTCACCGGCTTCGATGAGCCCGATGCAGTGGCGCTGTTTCTGCCGCACCGCCCGCCTGGAGAGCGCTATGTGCTGTTCGTGCAGCCCAAGCAGCCCTCCGCCGAGGTGTGGACTGGCTTCCGCTGGGGCACCGAGGGGGCCGTGGCGGCCTTTGGTGCCGATATCGCCCACCCGCTGTCGGAACTGGAGCAGCGCCTGGGCGACTACCTGCAGGGGGCCGAGGGCATCGCCTTCCGGGTGGGCAAGCACCCGGCGGTGGAGCCGCTGGTGCTGGCGGCCTGGGCACGACAGCTCGATCGCGCACCCCGCAGCGGTCACGCCGCCCTGGGCCTGGTGGCGCCCTGCTCGATCCTCCACGGGCTGCGGCTACGCAAGGGGCCGGAGGAACTGGAGCGGCTGCGGCAGGCCTGCCGCATCTCGGCCGAGGCCCATGAGCTGGCCCGCCAGGTGACCCGGCCCGGGCTGAATGAGCGCCAGGTGCAGGCGGTGATCGAGCAACACTTCCTGGAGCAGGGCGCACGGGGTGCCGCCTACGGCTCGATCGTGGCCGGTGGCGACAACGCCTGCGTGTTGCACTACACCGCCAACAATTCCCCCCTGCGCGACGGCGATCTGCTCCTGATCGACGCCGGTTGTTCGCTGGCCGATTACTACAACGGCGACATCACCCGCACCTTCCCGATCAACGGCCGTTTCACAGGTGAGCAGCGGGCCCTCTACGAGCTGGTGCTGGCGGCACAGGAGGCGGCGGTCGCCTCCGTGGCCCCGGGCTTCACTGCCGAAGGCGTGCATGAGACGGCCCTGCGCGTGCTGGTGGAGGGGCTGCTGGAACTTGGTTTGCTTGCGGGCTCAGTGGACGGGGTGATCGAGCAGGGCGCCTACCGCCATCTCTACATGCACCGCACCGGCCACTGGCTCGGCCTCGACGTGCACGATGTGGGTGCTTACCGCCTGGGTGAGCATCACGTGGCGCTGGAGCCCGGCATGGTGCTCACGGTGGAGCCGGGGCTCTATGTGAGCGATCGGCTGCCGGTGCCAGAGGGCCAGCCCGAGATCGCCGAGCGCTGGAAGGGCATCGGCATCCGCATCGAAGACGACGTGGCCGTGAGCGACCACGGCCATGAAAACCTGACGGCGGCGGCACTCAAGGCCCCTGCGGCGATGGAGCGTTGAAGCTCAGGGCAGGGCGTCCAGTACCGCTGCGGTGCTGCTGAGCACCCGGTCGGCGCCAGCTTCGCGCAGCTTCGCCTCGTAGGCACTGCGGGCCACTGGATCGCCGTGTAGGTGCGGCGGCGCCACGGCCAGGGCCAGGAAGCGCTGCTGAGGGCAGGCCTGGCGAGCGTTCATCACGGTCAGAACGTCGGCCACTGTGTCGCCCAGGTACGCCACGGGCGGGGTGCCGGCCCCCAGGCCCTCGCTGGTGGCGGAGCGCAGCAGCTGGTCGGCCAGCTGGAGAAAGCCGGTGGGGTCGGGCTTGTCGGGGGCGTCGCCCATGGCGATCAGTGGAGGGCTCTGGAGCCCCAGGCGCCGTTCCAGCACGTAGCGGGCCGAGGGGGGCTCGGCACCACTCACGAAGCCCCATGCCAGGTTGGCGGCGCTGAGCTGGCCAAAGAACTCCGGCTGCACCAGGAGCGGCTCGCTGCCGATGAAGCCGGTCCAGTGGGCTGGATCGCCGGCTGGATCGCCGCCGAAATAGAAGCCGCTGAACACCTCCACCAGGGCCTCAAAGGCTGGCAGCGGCGGCTGGCCCTGCTCGCCCAGGCCGCGGCGGCGCAGCAGTTCGAGACTTGCCTCCCAGTCGTTGTTCCAGCGGCCCTCAGCCTTGAGGGCGTCGATCGCGGCGGGATCAGGGCGCCAGCCTGCGCCCTGGACGGAGGTGTAGTGGTGCACTGTTTCCGCCAGAGCCCTGCGGTAGCTGCCCCCCACGTCGCGGATCACGCCGTCGATGTCGAACAGCAGAACGGCTTTGGGCCACGGGACAGCCTTGGTCGAGGGGACAGCCGTGGGCGATGGGAGGGCGTTCGGAGAGGGGACAGCCTGAGCGGCCAGGGCGGGTGGTGCGGAGCGGCTGGTAGGTTAGTTGTTTGCCCCGTAGTCTTGAGCGCTGACACCATGACAGCCATCGAGAGCGCCACCCCCGAGGGCGCCGTTGGCGCTGCTGCCGCAGTCGACGCAGCTGCTGATGGCGCCGCTGCTGGTGGCGCCGCCGAGGAGACCACTGAAGGTCGTCCGGTCATGCGTGGCGGCAGCGCTGCCCTGGCCACCGCCACCATCGACGAAGACGGCGTTCCCTCGGGATACACCCCCAAGGCCGATGAAGGACGCTTCCTGCTGAAGATTCTCTGGCTGCCCGACAACGTGGCGCTGGCCGTGGATCAGATCGTGGGTGGCGGCCCCAGCCCCCTCACCGCTTACTTCTTCTGGCCCCGGGAAGATGCCTGGGAAACCCTCAAGACCGAGCTGGAGGCCAAGAGCTGGATCACCGACAACGAGCGCGTTGAGATCCTCAACAAGGCCACCGAGGTCATCAACTACTGGCAGGAAGAGGGCAAGGGCAAGTCCCTCGATGAGGCCAAGGCCAAGTTTCCTGATGTCACCTTCTGCGGGACCGCCTGATTGGCTGTCCAAGGACTGCAGATCATCTGGGCGCCCCTCTGGGGGCGCTTTTTTGTGTGGTGCTTTTTTTTGAGTGAGTACGGACGTGCTGACCGGAGCGCCTGGCGTCAGCGCGGCTGCACCACCGACTGGAAGCTGCTGGCGGTGATCAGGGCCGGATCGGTGGCTGTGTCCACGCTGAAGCTGCGTGACTCCACCTGGCTGGACCCATCGGGATAGGTGAAGGTCACCAGTCCCACCAGCTCCACGGCCGAGCCGCTGCGGCCGGTTTCCACCAGATCGGCCACGCTCACCCGGCTGAACTGGCTGAAGAAGCTGGGATCGAACTGGTCTGCGGCGGCGCCGCCGAACAGCCGCCGGGCAGCGTCGATGTCGCCACTGGAGAGGGCGCTGTAGAGCTGCTGCACACTGCGGATCGCCCGCTCCAGTTCCGCCTGTTCCAGGTTTGGCGCGGGTGGTGGGGTGAGTTCCTGCTGTGGTGGTGCCGGTTCACGGGGGGCCTGAGCCTGGGGCTGTTCGCTGATCAGCTGGGGCGCCATCGGTTGGCCGGGGCGGTTGAGTTGCATCAGCCAGGCCAATGCCCCCACCACTCCCACGACAAGCACGCCCGCCATGAAGCTGAGCAGGGCGAGCACCCCGCGGCTGCCTGAACTGCGTGCCGACGGGGCTGCAGGTGCTGGCGTAGGTGCCGGGGCGGCCATGGGTGGGGCCGGCGCCGGTGCCTGGGGGGGGGCGGCGGACCTCGGTGGGGTGGGTGTGGCGGTGGGCAGTGGCGTGGCCGGCAGGGCAAGCAGTCCGCGCAGTGCCGTGGCGGTACGGCTGCTGATCGCCGGGGCAAACACCGCCTCCAGCTCCTGCTGCAGTTGCAGCGCCAGATGGGGGTCGGCGGGCAGGGCCGGGCTCTGGGCCAGGGCCTGGCTGAACGCCGGGGTGAGCACCAGGTGTTTCAGTGCCGGCAGCAGGGCCAGCTGCTGATCGCCACAGAAGTCGCCCACCAGCGCCTGCAGCCGCCGCGGATCGTGGCGGATGCCGCGCTGCTGGTCGGCCAGCAGCTGGCGGCGCAGGTTGGTGCCGAGCTCGTAGTCGTTCATGGACGGGAGGGCGGCGCGGTGGCGGGTTGCGGAGCTGGGGGCATCCTGCCGCTGGCCTGGCGCTGCAGGCGCCACTGCTGATCCAGCGCCTGGCGCAGTTCCACGCAGCTGCCCCGCAGCAGGGCCGACTCCGGCGAGCCGTCTGCAAGCTGCTGGGAGCCGGCGGCGATCAGGGCGCCGAGGGGATCGCGCGCGGCCGCGGCGATGAGCACGGGTGCCAGCAGTTTGCCGCTCAGCAGATCGCGGAACTGCGGCTCACGCTGGGCCAGGCTGGGGGCGATCAGCTGGGGTTGCTTGCAGAGCCGCCGGCTCTCCAGCTCCAGGCTGGCTCGGGCAGTGGCGCTCAGGCTGGCTGTGGCGCCTGGCTTGGCGCTGGGGCTGGCGCCTGGACGCTGGGCCTGCCGGCCCCGGAGCAGCGACTCCCAGCCCAGGGCTAGCCCCGCCACCAGGCCGCCCAGGGCCAGGAGGGCGGCTGCGCTGATCAGCAGCGGCGCCAGTCGCGCTCGGCGCGCGGCGGTCGACGGTTGAGGGGGGGGCGGACCGATGGCCTGGTCCCCTGGATGGCCCCAGTGGCCGATCGCCACCGACACGTCGTCGCCGCTGCCGGCTGCCGTGATCTGGGCCAGGCCCTCGGCCAGGGTGGTCGCATCCGCCAGCTCCGCCAGATGGGCGCTGAGGCTGAGGAAATCGGCGTCGGTGGCGCACGACTTGCGGACCCCGTCGCTGCTGAGCAGCAGGCTGAAGGGCGGCGTGGTCGGTGCCAGCGGCACCAGGCCGGCCCGCTCCCGCCAGCGCCGGGCGGCATCGGCCAGACAGAGGCTCGCGGTGGCCTCGGCCGGCCCCCCCAGCTCTGCTTCCTCGCTCACCAGCACGGTGCTGGCGCCATCCAGGCGCACCAGGTCCCAGTCGCCCAGCCCGGTGTGGCCCCACCACGCGGGGCCGAGCAGGGCCAGGCCCAGGGTGCTGCCGTAGGTGAGAGGCGAGAAGGCCTGGCTGGCCGCCTCGGCTCGCTGCCGCCAGTCGGCCTCGACCGCCGCCAGCCATCGGCGCTGAATCGTGGCCGGCAGCTCATCGGCCAACAGCTGCTCCCAGCGCTCGTGATCGGCCAGGTCGTGATCCGCCAGCGCCGCCTCCACGGCTTCCGCCGCCTGGTCGCAGGCCAGCCGGCTGCCCTCGGCGCTGAGCCAGTAGCGGCTGCCGCCATGGCCATCGGCCACGGCCAGCAGCAGCAGGCGCTCGCCCCGGGGACTGCGCAGCTCCCGCGCCAGGGAGGCGTCCTGGCAGGGTTTGCCCTGGCGGCGGTGGGACGCGCCGATCACGCTGCAGGCGATCACCACACCACCGGGCCGATGTCGTCGACCGGATCCAGCAGGGTGGGCGGCAGGTCGGGCAGGGGGATGTTGCCTGCGCCACTGGTGCCGCCCTGCCCGTCTCCCACCCGGCTGGCGGGCATGGAGGCGGCCCCCACCACGGCGGTGGAGGCCCACTGGATGTACTGGGCCAGGGCAGTGGCGTTGCTGGCCTGAAGGGGCCGGCGCGGTGAGCGGTCGCTGCGGCCGGCTCCTGCCACCGCATGGCGGGGCATCTCGCCGCTGGCCCCCGGCACCTCACCAGCCGGCACCCCACCAGCCGGCACCGTGCCCGGGGCCTGGCCGGAGCTGGGGTCGGGACCGATGAACTGCTGCAGCACCTCCAGGTCGGCGTCGTGGCCCAGGGCGATCGCCAGTCGCACCGCCTTCTGGGCCCAGGGCTGACGCATCAATCGGCCCAGGCTGGTCTCGAAGTCGTCGGTGGGCTGGCCATCGGAGATCAGCACCAGCACCGGCGGCAGGGCCCGCTCCTCCATCGGCGGGGAGGCCAGCTGCTCCGCCAGCAGGTCCAGGGCCTCGCCCATGGCGGTCACGCCACCGGCCTGCAGGTCTTGCCACTGCAGCTCTTCCACTGGCGTGGGCGTGGCGATGTGCCAGTGGGCCCGGTCGGCGAAGCGCACCGCCCGCACCAGCACTCGGGCTTCGGGGTTCTCGCGTGCCACCCGCGCCATGCCCGGCAGCGACTGGCGGATCGCCTGGTTGAGCGCCTGCATCTTGCCCTGGGCCGCCATCGAGCCGGAGCAGTCGCAGAGATAGATGAAGTGCAGGGGCCTGCTGGCCAGCCTCACATTGGGGAAGGAGGGCATCGGCGCTGCGGGGTGATCGGCCCTTCGGGGGTGAGCACCTGGGCCAGTGCAGCGACGTTAACGCTCCTGCCCGGACTGATCTCCAGCGCCTCCCCCTGGTTCAGCACCGCCCGCCAGACACTGCCGCTGCGGTTGCGCAGCCCCAGGATCGCCGGATCGCTGGGGTGGGCCACCAGCTCGGCCAGGGGCGCGTCGCCCTGGGGCGGATGGAGCGGGTCGAAGTGGTGACGGTGCAGGGTGGTGCCGGCGGCGGCCACCACCTCCCCCTGGGGCACGACGAGCACGAGGGGGGGTGGCAGGGGCGAGCCGCAGTGCCAGCAGGCCGCGGCTGGGGCGACGAGCTCACCGTCGCGGAAGTTTTCCTGGCCGCAGCCGGGGCAGAGCTGGCGCTGATCAAGACAGCGGGCCAGGGCTCGCTGCCACTGGCCCGTGAGGGCGCGGCGGGCGGGATCCCTCAGGCCTGGCCCGAAGCTCTGCACAAACAGCGCCTGCAGTTCAGCGGGGTAGATCGGCCAGGTGAGCAGGGCGGCGGCGTGGTGCTCCGGATCCGGGCGGTTGCGGTGATCGAGCGGATCAAAGATGAACACCGGGTCCTCGCCATAGAGGCGGCGACGGGCCGGTTCATCGAGGCAGCGGATCGCCAGCTCCAGCTGGCCGCGGAAGGGGTCGTGGCGGGTGAGCAGGCGGAAGATCAGCACCGCCAGGGCGTGCAGGTCGCTGGCGGCCCCGGGGCGGGCCCGGCCCATCAGGATCTCCGGCGCCATGAAGCCGGGTGTGCCCAGCACGCTGCCCAGGTCGCGCCCGTCCACGTCCACGTTGTCGTTGTCGCAGATCAGGATCTGGCCGCTACCGGGCTCCAGAAACAGGTTGCCCAGCGAGATGTCCTTGTAACAGAGCCCCTTGCTGTGCAGGGCGTGGAAGGCATCGGCCAGGTGCAGGCAGGCCAGCAGCACGCTGCGCAGGCTGAGCTCGAGCCTGCCGGCCACGTGCTCCACCGCCCCGGCAAACTCTCGCGGCCGCAACTCCATCAGGTAGCCGAAACCGCCGCTGCGGGTTCGCAGCTGGGCCTGGCTGCCGGGGGTGGGTCGCAGCAGGGCGATCGGCCAGAGAAAGCTGTCGCTGGGGGCCGTGGCCCGGATCGCCTCGCCCAGTCGCCGCTCCAGGTTGGGGTCGCGGGCGATGCAGGCCGGGAAGTACCACTTCAGGGCCAGCCGCTCGCCGGCCACCTGCACCTCCATCACCTGGCCCTGGCTGCCGCTGCCCAGGCCGCGCACGATCAGCACGGGCTCGGCCAGGCCCTCAAAGCTGAGCGATGCCCCTTCCGGCAGGATCCAGGTCACAGGGAGGCGACTCCCGGGGGGTTCAGCTGTCCAAACTCTCGCCGATCGCCCGGCGGATGCCGTTGCGGTGGGCCAGGGCGGTGCGCTGGTTGGCGAAGCGGCGGCGCTGGGCCCGGCCGTCGCGCAGCACCACCATCAGGGTGTGGTGCTTGCGGGAGCCCAGCAGCAGCCAGCCGGCCAGGGCCGCCAGCTGCAGTGGCCAGAAGATCGCAACCGGCCCGATGCGGATCGGCAGCAGCAGCAGCAGTCCCACGCTCAGCAGCACCCACCAGCTGAAGATGTGGGGATAGAGCGGCTCGCTCTGCACCACGGCCGAGCGAATCTGGGCGAGCGGGATTGCCTCGCCGCCGATGTCGAGCTTGCTGGCGTGCGCGGCGGCTGCGGCTGCGGCTGCGGCTGCGGCTGCGGCAGTGGCAGTGGCAGTGGCAGTGGCAGTGGCAGTGGCAGGCTCCATGGCTTTGGTGGGGGCATGGATCGGGGCCAACTCAGGGGCCTCCGCCAGCCGAAACACCAGCACCGGCCCCTGGCGGCCCAGCTGGATCTCGTCGCCATCGCCCAGGGGCCGGCAGCGCTGGATGCGCTGGCCTTCCAGATAGGTGCCGTCGCGGCTCTGCCAGTCGCACACCAGCCAACCGTGGCGGCGGGAGAAGCGCACCACGGCGTGGTGCTCCGACACACCTGCCTGGCTGGGCAGGGCCAGGCGGTTGCCGCTGGCGCGGCCGATCGTGAGCGGCTGGCCGGGGTTCAGCCTCAGCTGCTTGTCGGGCTGATCGCGCAGCTGCAGCAGGGCCTGCTCGCTCATGGCTGCCGGTTGCGGCGGCGACGCCACCAGAGCTGCCAGTCGTCGCTCAGGTCGTTCCACCAGCCGCCATCGCCCTGGCGCCAGGGCAGCACCCGGCCGGGGAAGAGCACAGCGCTACTGGCCAGCGTCAGGGCCACCAGCACCATCACCAGCAACACCCAGCCCGGGATGGCGCCGGGCCACTGGGCGGCGAACAGGGCCCGCACCGCATACACCGCCAGGGTGAGGGCGAGCCAAAACCGAAACGGCTCCCAGGGATCGCGCGGCTGCGGCACCCGGCGGGCCAGCGACTGCCACCAGCCTAGGTCTGTCTGCGCGTCGGGTTTCCCAGCGTGGGTCTGCCCTGGCGCTGGTCCGTAGCGTGGTGCCACTGCCGCGCTGCCGCAGCGATGGACGGGCCCAGTTCTCCGCCGCCACCTTCGCCCCGGCCTGCGTCTGAAGCCTTGTCTGCGTCTGCTGGCAACCCCGAGCCTGCTTCAGCTGTTGGGCCCTTGCGCCGTCAGGCCTGGCGCAGGCTGCTGGGGGCCTGCACCACCGGACCCCTGCTCCAGCGGCCACCGGCGATCCGCCAGGCCTTGGCCCAGCTGCGTCAGCGCCAGGCCGCCGTGGAGCTCTGGCAGGGGGATCAGCTGGTGCGGCGGCTGGAGCTGGGTGAGGGCGACCGGCTGTCCAGCGACAGCAACGGCCCGCGCATCCGCATCGGCCGCGATCCTGCCTGTGAACTGCCGCTGGCGGCGCCGGCCCTCAGCCGCGTGCACGCGATCCTTGAGCGTCGTCGCCCCAGCGATCGCGACTTCACACTGGCGGACTTTGATTCCGCCAACGGCCTGTTTCACCGCGACCGCCGCATCCGTGCGATCGAGCTGCGCGATGGCGATGTGGTGTTGCTGGGTTCGCCGCTCAAGGGCGATGCGCCGCGACTGGAATACCACCAGCCCCGCAGTGCCCTGGAGCAGGCTGTGCACTGGCTGGGGATCGGCGGCCTGGCCGGCTCGGCCCTGCTGGTGAGCGGCATGCTGATGGCCGCGTCGGTGGCCGGCGGCTCCAGGATCCGCAGCATCGCCGGACCGGTGAAGATCCTCACGGCCGATGGCCAGCAGATCGACGCCCAGCAGGGCTCGGCCACCGCCTTGCCGTCGCTGGCCGACTACCCCCTCCACCTGCGCCAGGCACTGATGGCGTCGGAGGAGGCGCGCTTCGGCTGGAACAGCGGCATTGATCTGTTCGGCACGCTGCGCTCGGCCCTGCTCGGCAGCGGTGGTGGCAGCGGTCTCACCCAGCAGGTGGCCCGCCTCTACTACGCCGATGTGGGCCGCGACGTGAGCCTCACCCGCAAACTGCGGGAGCTGTGGGTGGCCCTGCAGCTGGAGGTGGGTTACAGCAAGAACCGGATCCTCAAGATGTATCTGGATCGGGCCCATCTGGGCCTGGGCAGCGACGGCTTTGAGCAGGCTGCCCAGCTCTATTTCCGCAAGTCGGCGAGCCAGCTCGATGTGGCCGAATCGGCCTTCCTGGTGGGCCTGCTGCCCAGCCCCAACGGCTACAGCCCCTGCTTTGCCCTCTCCCCGGCGGAGGAGGCCTCCGAGCTGGAGGAGCGGCTGCTGGCGCGCAAGGGTCAGCTCAATGCCCGCGATCAGGCCCGTATCGAGGCGGTGCGCACCGGCCCCTGGCTCCCCGTGCAGCGGCGCAATCTGGTGCTGGCGCTCATGCACGAGCAGGGGCATCTGGGCGATCAGGCCCTGCGCGATGCCCAGCGCCAGCCGCTCAACATCGACCCCTCGGCCTGTCGCGAGTCGCCGATCAGCAGCTATCCCTACTTCAGCGACTACGTGATCGGCGAGCTGGCCGGGCGGCGCTTCGGCCTCAATGTGACCGGCGCCGAGGGGGGTAACTACGCAGCGGTGAGCACCATCAATCCGCGCCTGCAGGCCCTTGCCCAGGAGCAGCTGCAGCGCTTTCTCGAGGGACCCGCCGGCCAGCTCGGCCTCAGCCAGGGTGCGCTGATCAGCCTGGATGTCGCCAGTGGCCGGATCCTGGCCTATGTGGGCGGCGGCAACTACGAGCGCTCCAGCTTCGATCGGGTGCAGGCCCTGCGACAGAGCGGCTCCACCTTCAAGCTCTTTCCCTTCCTCGCTGCACTGGAAGCGGGCGTCAGCGCCACGGATCTGATCTCCTGCACGTCGCTGAGCTACGTGGCCGGTTGCCGCTCGGGTGCTGGTGCCATCAGCGTCAGCGACGGTCTGGCTCTGTCTGAAAACGTGGTGGCCCTGCGGCTGGCCGACCGGGCAGGGCTGGGCCAGGTGGTGCGCCTGGCCCGGCGTCTCGGCATCAGCACGCCGCTCAGCACCGATTACTCGGCCATGCTCGGCGGCCGCGAGACCTACCTCTACGAGATGGCCCGCGCCTATGCGGTGGTGGCCAATGGCGGCCGCTCCGTGCCGATGCATGGGGTGGCCCGTATCTACGACCTCGGCATCTGCCAGTCGCTGCTCAGCCTGGAACAGTGTCCTGAGCGGGGTGTCACCGTGCCGCGCGGTGAGCGCGAGCGGCAGCTGATCAAGCCTGAGCTGGCCGCCGCCATGGACGCCATGCTGCGGGCGGTGGTGGAGCGCGGCACCGGTAAGGCCGCCGGCATGGTGGCCGATGCCCGCGGCAAGACCGGCACCAGCAACAACGGTGTCGACGTGCTGTTTATCGGCTACTCACCCTCCATGGGGGTGCTCACGGCGATCTGGATGGGCAACGACGACAACACCCCCGCCGAGGCAGCCAGTGGCGGCCTGGTGGCCGAGCTCTGGGGCCGCTACATGGCCGCCGCCAGCCGGGCGCTTGGTTCTGGGTAGCACGGGGCCGTTCAGGGGCTCTGGGGCAGCTGTTGTTCCACCCAGCTGATCAGCGCCCAACCCAGTCCGAGCAGCAGTCCCCAGCTCCAGGTGCTGGCCAGCAGGCGTTGCCACGGCTGACTCTGCTCGTCGGGGTTCTGGCGCGGCAGTTGCCAGCCCAGCTGCAGGGCGCTGTACACCAGCAGCAGCACCCAGGCCGGGATCGTCAGGGGTCCGAGCTCAAAGGCCAGGGCGCGGCCCTGCAGCAGGCTCATCCCGGCCGCCAGCCCGATCAGGGCACCGAGCGGCCCGGCGGACCCCGACCACTGGCGGCTGATTCCGAAGTGGGCCGCCACCAGCGCGGCGGGCGCCTGGGCTGCCAGCGCCGTGAGCCCGTAGCGCAGCACCACCTCCCCGAGTGGCAGCGGTGAACGGCCCAGCACGATCAGCAGCAGCAGCAGGTTGGCGGCGGCTTCCGTGCCGCGGGCATGCCACCAGGGCGCCGTGATCCATCGCCAGGCGTCGTGGGGATCCTGGGCCTCCGCTGCGTTGAGTGGCCAGCGCCGCCGCAGCCTCCGCAGAGGAGCCAGGCTGAGGGCCTGCAGCAGACCCAGCCCCGCGGCCAGGGCCACCCCGGCGCTCCAGCCCCAGTCGGCCAACAGCAGGTTCTCCAGTTCCTGGCCGAGCCAGGCCAGCACCGGGGCCGCCCCGGCTGCAGCGGCGATGCCGGGCGCCAGGCCACGCAGCTCGCGGATCCATTCGCGGATCCATGGAGATGCAGCCCAAGTCCGGCCCCTGTCCTGGGTCGGGGCGATGGCGGTGGAGGAGGGGGCGGTGGAGGAGGCGGGCGTGGAGGTGTTTGGGGCCGCTGCGTTGGCCGGGTGCGGCTTCGGCTGCGGGAGTGCCACTCCGGTCACGGCCTCCACCAGGTCGAGCAGCTCGGTCAGCACCGCCGGGCTGTAGGTGGCGGTCAGTTGCTGGTGCAAGGCGGCCAGGCTGGAGCGCTGGGCGGCTCCACCCTGGCGCAGGGCCTGGAGAAACAGGGGCTGGCTGCCCAGGTCGCGCACCGGGCCCTTGAGGCGTTCGTCGGCTCCCAGGGCGTCGATGAGCACGTTGGCGACAGCAACGCCGCTGGCGTGACCGGTTGCATCCCGATCAAGCCAGCGGCGCAGATGTGATCCGAGTTGACGGCCTTGTCCCAACTCCGGGCTGGCCTCAGTCTCCCTTGCTGGCCTGCAGCCGGGCACGGGCCTGGGCCAGGGCCTGCTGGGCCTTGATCTTTTCGGGACTGGGAGCCTGCCCCTCGAAGGCGGCTGCAGCGCTCTGAGCAGCTTCGAAGGCAGCTTCAGCGGCTGAACCATCGATCTCGGAGCCCAGCTCGGCACCGTTCACCAGCACGGTGACCTCATCGGCCTCCACTTCGGCGAAGCCACCCATCAGGGCGATCGAGCGCCAGCCGGAGCCGTCCTTGAGGCGCATCACGCCGGTGTCGAGGGCGGCCAGCATGGTGACGTGACCGGGAAGGATGCCCACCTGGCCGGTGGTGCTGGGCAGGATCACCTCATCGGCGCTGCCGTCGAAAACGCTCTGATCAGGGGCCAGAACGCGCAGGGTGAGAGTCATGGCGAAATCTCCTCAGGTGTGATCGCGGAGATCAACCCTTGGCCTCGGCCAGGATCTTCTCGGCCTTGGCCTTCACCTCATCAATGTTGCCCACCAGATAGAAGGCAGCCTCGGGAAGGTGATCCAGCTCGCCGGCCAGGATCATGTTGAAGCCCTTGATGGTTTCTTCGAGCTTCACGTATTTACCGGGCATGCCGGTGAACACCTCGGCGACAAAGAAAGGCTGGGAGAGGAACTTCTCGATCTTGCGGGCCCGGTCCACCGTGCGGCGGTCGTCCTCGGAGAGTTCGTCGAGACCCAGAATCGCGATGATGTCCTGGAGTTCCTTATAGCGCTGCAGGGTGCTCTGCACGGCGCGGGCGGTGCGGTAGTGCTCATCGCCCACCACGGCCGGCTGCAGCATGGTGCTGGTGGAATCGAGGGGATCCACAGCGGGGTAGATGCCCTTGGAGGCCAGGCCGCGGCTCAGCACGGTGGTGGCATCCAGGTGGGCAAAGGTGGTGGCGGGAGCCGGATCGGTGAGGTCGTCGGCGGGCACGTAGACGGCCTGAATCGAGGTGATCGAGCCCTCCAGGGTGGAGGTGATGCGCTCCTGCAGCATGCCCACGTCGGTGCCCAGGGTGGGCTGGTAGCCCACGGCCGAGGGCATGCGGCCCAGCAGGGCGCTCACCTCGGAGCCGGCCTGCACGAAGCGGAAGATGTTGTCCACGAACAGCAGCACGTCCTGCTTGTTGGCGTCGCGGAAGTGCTCGGCCATGGTGAGCGCCGACAGACCCACGCGCATACGGGCGCCAGGGGGCTCGTTCATCTGGCCGTAGCAGAGAGCCACCTTCGACTTGGAGAGGTCGTCGGGGTTGATCACGCCCGACTCCTTGAACTCTTCGTAGAGGTCATTGCCCTCACGGGTGCGCTCGCCCACACCGGCGAACACCGACACTCCGCCGTGCTCCTTGGCGATGTTGTTGATCAGCTCCTGGATCAGCACGGTCTTGCCCACGCCGGCTCCGCCGAACAGGCCCACCTTGCCGCCCTGGCGATAGGGGGCCAGCAGGTCGATCACCTTGATGCCGGTCTCGAACACCTTGGGCTTGGTCTCCAGCTCCGTAAGGCTGGGGGCGGCACGGTGGATCGAAGCAGTCAACGTGGTATTCACCGGGCCCTTCTCGTCGACGGGCTCGCCGAGCACGTTGAAGATGCGGCCCAGGGTGGCCTCACCCACGGGGACAGAGATGGGGGCGCCGGTGTCGAGGGCTTCCATGCCGCGCACAAGCCCATCGGTGCTGCTCATGGCAACGGCGCGCACGCGGTGGTCGCCCAGCAGCTGCTGCACTTCGGCGGTGAGGGCGATGTCCTGGCCGGCGGAATTCTTCGCCTCGATGCGCAGGGCGTTGTAGATCCTGGGCAGCTTGCCGGCCGGGAATTCAACGTCGAGCACCGGGCCGATCACTTGGCGCACGATGCCTTTGGTGCCGGTGGCGGTAGCAGCAGCCATAGGGAGGTAAGTCGCAGGGAGCGCACAGCGGGATCTTCCCGCTTGAAGCGGCGCAACCTTACCACTGCGTTCTCACCTACCTGGCCGATTCATGGTCGACCTGACTGGCTGACCTCAGTGACCGGCCGACCGGGTTCGGTCAACCGCACGCGTACCCACTGGCCAGGGGCCGGCCCGGGCCCATAGGTTGGCACTCACGTGGTTCGAGTGCCAGATCGGCGCTCCGGGGTCGAGTCCGGCCCCGATCCAGCCGCGGTTGATGGCGTCTCAGGCGCCATGACATTGCTTCTGCGTTCGTTACAGCGTTCGTTACTGCGTTAACCACGCATCCGTTAACCCCGCGTCAATCCATGGCAGCTGTTTCCCTCAGCGTTTCCACCGTCAAGCCCCTCGGCGACCGCATCTTCATCAAGGTCTCCGAGTCTGAAGAGAAAACCGCCGGCGGCATCCTGCTGCCCGACACCGCCAAGGAAAAGCCCCAGGTGGGTGAGGTGGTGCAGGTCGGCCCCGGCAAGCGCAACGACGACGGCTCCCGCCAGGCTCCCGAAGTCAGCGTCGGCGACAAGGTGCTCTACAGCAAGTATGCCGGCACCGACATCAAACTCGGCTCCGATGAGTACGTCCTGCTGTCCGAGAAGGACATTCTCGCCGTCGTGAACTGAGCAAGGGTTCGTCCCGCGATCAGACCCGATCAGTCCGTTATTTCCTACCCACAGAAAATCGCCTTCCATGGCTAAGCGCATCATTTACAACGAGCAGGCCCGCCGCGCCCTCGAGAAAGGCATCGACATCCTGGCTGAATCCGTCGCCGTCACCCTCGGTCCCAAGGGCCGCAACGTGGTGCTGGAGAAGAAGTTCGGTGCTCCCCAGATCATCAATGACGGCGTCACCATCGCCAAGGAGATCGAGCTGGAGGATCACATCGAGAACACCGGTGTGGCCCTGATCCGTCAGGCTGCCTCCAAGACCAACGACGCCGCCGGCGACGGCACCACCACCGCCACCGTTTTGGCCCACGCCATGGTGAAGGCCGGCCTGCGCAACGTGGCCGCCGGCGCCAACGCCATCACCCTGAAGAAGGGCATCGACAAGGCCTCCGAGTTCCTGGTTGAGAAGATCAAGGAGCACGCCAAGCCGATCTCCGACTCCAACGCCATCGCCCAGGTGGGCACCATCTCCGCCGGCAACGACGAAGAGGTGGGCCGCATGATTGCCGACGCCATGGACAAGGTCGGTAAGGAAGGCGTGATCTCCCTGGAAGAAGGGAAGTCGATGACCACCGAGCTGGAGGTCACCGAGGGCATGCGCTTCGACA
Organism: Prochlorococcaceae cyanobacterium; assembly: GCA_044352535.1. Classification (GTDB taxonomy): domain Bacteria; phylum Cyanobacteriota; class Cyanobacteriia; order PCC-6307; family Cyanobiaceae; genus NIES-981. The sequence continues at coordinate 492 of JBILDP010000023.1, read as the reverse complement.
AGGGCTACATCTCGCCCTACTTCGCCACCGACACCGAGCGCATGGAAGCGGTGCTCGAGGAGCCCTACATCCTGCTCACCGACAAGAAGATCGGCCTGGTGCAGGACCTGGTGCCCGTGCTCGAGCAGATCGCCCGCACCGGCAAGCCCCTGCTGATCATCGCTGAGGACATCGAGAAGGAAGCCCTCGCCACCCTGGTGGTGAACCGCCTGCGCGGCGTGCTCAACGTGGCGGCTGTGAAGGCCCCCGGCTTCGGCGATCGCCGCAAGGCCATGCTCGAGGACATCGCCGTTCTCACCAACGGCCAGCTGATCACGGAAGACGCCGGCCTCAAGCTGGAGAACGCCAAGCTGGAGATGCTGGGCACCGCCCGCCGCATCACCATCAACAAGGACACCACCACCATCGTGGCCGAGGGCAACGAGGTGGCCGTGAAGGCCCGCTGCGAGCAGATCCGCAAGCAGATGGACGAAACCGACTCCTCCTATGACA
>JBILDP010000161.1:0-5262 GCA_044352535.1 Prochlorococcaceae cyanobacterium | reverse complement strand
GTAGGGCTCGGCAAAGGAGGCGCCGGGGGGGTGGACCAGCACCGGGGGAAGGGCGTGGCCATCTGCGGCGCTGCCGCCAGAGAAGAGAAAACTGTTGGCCGTGGTGCCGCGCTCCAGGCCGTATTCCACCTCGAAGCGCAGCCTTTTAGGGCTCAGGCCCCGCAGGCAGACCAGGCCCTCCTCCAGAGGGATCTGGATCACCCGGCGGTCGGTGGCGCCGGGGGGGACTGGGGCGGCAGCGGTGGCGGCGGCCATCAGTAGTGGTTCCCCACTTTGCGGTGGTGCACGGCGGTTGCGGCCTCGGTGTCGGCGACGTTGCCCTCCTCCACCTCGGCGTAGATGATCCAGTGGTCGGGACCCTCCATCCGCTGGGCCACGCGGCAGCTCAGGAAGGCCAGGGCATCGCCCAGCACCGGGCCGCCGGCGGCCACGCCATCGAGGGTGCTCACGCCGGCGAAGCGGTCGGCGCCGGGCGGGAAGCGCTTGAGGAAGTGGCGCAGCAGCTGCTGGTGGTTGTCGTCGCGCAGGATGTTGAGCACGAAGCGATCCCCCACCTGCAGCAGGGCCTCGATGGCGCGGTCTTTCGCCACGGCCACGGTGATGCCCGGGGGCTCGAAGCTGGCCTGGCTCACCCAGCTGGCCACCATGGCGCCGCTGCGGCTGCCGCCTTCGCCATCACTCTGAAGGGCGGTGACCACATAGAGACCGCCACTGAGGCGCCCCAAGGCCTTGTCGAGGTCGCCGTCGAGGGCCTTCATGGCGGCGATCGTTTTGGCCTTGGTGAGTAGCTGGCCCAGGTCGGTGCCGGCCTCCTCGCAGCGCTGGTAGTCGCCGGTCTGCGGCACCTGGCGGATGCGCAGGGGTTCAAAGGCGCTCTTCTGACCCAGCGCCCGCAGCTGGCCGGCCACGGTGTCGATCGGCTCGTCGTTGCCGCCGAAGGCGTCGTAGCAGCCCACCCATTGCTTGGGCTTGAGCGCCGCCAGGAGCGTGCCGATCGAGGCCTGCAGGTCGGCATCGGGGCTGGCGGGCCAGGTGGGCACCACCACGGCGCTGGCCTCGCCCACCAGAGCACTGAGCTCCTGGGGGTCGGTGGCGCGCAGGTCCACCAGCTGCACGGCGGCACCGGCCTTCTGGATGCCCCGGGCCAGGGCCTGGCTCAGTCGGTCGCAGAAGCCGTACTGGCTCACGTAGCAAACGGCGGCGTAGGCCTCACCGGTGCTGCGCTCGGAGCTCCAGCTCCGGTAGTCGTCGAGCCAGAGCGAGAGGTGTTCACGCAGCAGCGGACCGTGACCCACGGCAACGGTGGTGATCGCCGGCAGGGCGTCCATCCGCTTCATCGCCTGCAGCACGCTGCGGGCGTTGGGGCCCATCAGGCACTCGTAGTAGAAGCGGAAGTCGGGGGCGATGGCGCCGGGATCGACATCGAAGACGTCGTCGGAGCAGTAGTGCAGGCCGAAGGCGTCGCAGGTGTAGAGGATGCCGGTGCCGTGGTCAAACGTGAAGATCGTGTCGGGCCAGTGCAGGTTGGGGGCGCTCAGAAACTCGAAGCGGTGCTCCACGCCGCTCTCGGGGTTGGTGCCCAGATCCAGCTCGTCGCCGCTCTTCACCGCCCGGCTCCTGAACGGCCGGTGCACCTGGTTCTCCAGGAACTGGATCGCCACCTTGGAGCCCACGATCTCGATCTCAGGATTCAGATCGAGCAGGTGGCCGATCAGGCCGGAGTGGTCGGGCTCGGTGTGGCTCACGATCAGAAAGTCGATCGCCTTCGGGTCGATCTCCTCCTGCAGCCGCGGCAGCCAGGTGCCCTCGAATTTGAGATGGCTGGTGTCGATCAGGGCAGTGCGCTCGCCCCGCACCAGGAAGCTGTTGTAAGTGGTGCCGTTGCGCAGGCCAAACTCGATGTCGAAGCGGCTGCGGTCCCAGTCGAGCGAGCGGATCGTGGTGCTGTCGGGCCCGATCGCCTCGCACTGGAGCGTGAGGCGAGGGGCCCCACCGGGTGCTCCACTGGTGCTGGTGGCGGATCCTGCAGCGGCTGGGGTGGCGACCATCGGCACCTGGGGCGGCTGGGCGAACTGTAGGCAGGGCTGCTGATGCTCGGGTCAGATGGCCCACTGGGATGCCTGCTCAGAGCCAGTGCCAGGCGCTGAAGGCGGCTGCCTGACCGCAGGGCTCCGGAGCCCCTGAGGCGCCCTGGCGCCACAGCGTCCAGACGCGGGCACCCAGGATCTGGAAGCGGCGGCCCCGGCTGTCGATGCGGATGCCGCTGTAGTTGGCGATGGCCTGCAGGTGTCGCACGCTCGCGAGAGCCCGGGCACGGCCGGCCCGCTCGGCCGGTTCGGCGGTGAGGCGGGAGGGCATGCCCACCAATTCGGCCCAGGGGCGACGCCACAGCTGCAGGGCAGCCCGGTTGGCGTAGATCAGCCTGGGGCCGGGATCGCCCGTGGGGTCGGCGCCATCGTGGGCCAGCACCACCGTGGCGGCGGCGAACAGCTCTTGGGCCAGCAGGCGAGGACCGGTGGCCGCGGGGTTGGTGGCGGCGGCGATCAGGGGCCGGCCGAAGGCGAGCTGGTGACTGGCGCAGAGGGTGGCGGCCAGGGCCATGGCTTCGTGGCTGAGCCAGGGGGCTTCCTTGGGCGCTGGGCTGGGCGCTGGGCTGGGCGCGGGATGAGCTGCGGGGCTGGTCAACCTTTGCTGCTGTCGCTGCTGCTGTTGCTGTCGCTGCCGTTGTCCATGGCGGTGGCCAGGGCCTGGGCGGCAGTGGTGTGGCCGTGGTTGCGCAGGTGCTCCAGGAAGAGGCGATTGGCCTCAGGGAAGCGGGCGTCTTCGGCCAGGGGCAGGGGCCCGGCCTGGTCGAGGCCGGTCTCGCCTTCCATGGCCGGGGTGATCACCACGAGTGCCGGATCGAGTGCTGCGTCGTAGCGCCACCAGCGGCTCGCATCCCGGATGGCTGCGGGGGCGTGCGACAGGGGCTGGTGGGCGGCCGGCTCGGGGGGCTGGCCGGCGGGAGCGCTCTCCTGTGCGGCGGCCTGGGCCTGCTGCAGGTCTTTGGCCCGCCTGGCCAGCAGCTGGCGGCGGCGCTGGGCCAGTTCGCTCAGCAGCTGGGTGCGGGTGCGACCGCGCAGCTGAAACAGCACAAAGGGATCTTCGCTGAAGCGCTCACCCATCAGGTAGTACACGGCGCTCACGTGCTTGCAGAGATTGCCCTTCCTGTTGTCAGGACAGGTGCATTCGCTGCGCACCTCCTGCAGCTTGAACGGGAACAGCCGTCGACCGCTGGCGGCGAAGGCGCGCTCGATGTCCTGGGGCATCACCCCGGCCAGCAACTGGGCCGACCAGCGCGCCTTCTGGCCAAGGGCCTCCAGCACGTAGTTCCAGTCGTCGTCGCCGAGCACATCGAGCCAGATCTTCACCTTGTAGGGGTCGTCCTCGCTGCCCTGCACCCGGGCATGCACGCGCCGGCCCTCGAAGCGGATCGAGAGCACGTTGCCGCTGCGGGCGTAGTCCCAGGCGCGCTCAAGCCGCTTCTTGAAGCGGTAGCCGTTGATCAGCTCCATCCACTGCTCCACCCACCAGGGCTGCTGGCTCAGGCCCTGCTCGCCCAGCTGGGTGGTGATCGGGTTGGTGGGGGTGAGGGTCATCGCTTCAGTCCTCGCTGAGGGTCACCAGGTCCTTGAGCTGGCTCACGTCCATGCCGCCGAGCCAGTCTTCACCGGAGCCCACGATGTCTTCAGCCAGCTTGGATTTCTCCTTGATCATCCGATCGATCCGCTCCTCCACCGAGCCGCTGGTGACGAACTTGTGCACCAGCACGCGGTTCTGCTGGCCGATGCGGTAAGCGCGGTCGGTGGCCTGGTTTTCGACGGCCGGGTTCCACCAGCGGTCGATGTGGAACACGTGGCTGGCGCGGGTGAGGTTGAGGCCCACGCCGCCGGCCTTGAGCGACAGCAGGAACAACTGCGGGCCGCGGGGGTCCTCCTGAAAGCGGTCGACCATGGCCTGGCGCTCAGCCTTGCTGGTGTTGCCATACAGGAATGGCACTTCCTGCTTCCACTTTTGCTCCAGGTGAGCCTTGAGCAGGTGGCCCCACTCCGCGAACTGGGTGAACAGCAGGGCCCGGTCGCCCGCCTCGATCACCTCCTCGAGGATCTCCTCCAGCCGTTGCACCTTGGCGCTGCGGGCGGCGAACTCGCGGAAGAAATCGGGATCGGCCGGATCGGGCTCCTGCTTGAGCGCCAGGGCCGGGTGGTTGCAGATCTGCTTGAGCCTGGTGAGCAGGGCCAGCACCTGGCCGTGCTTCTGGCCGAGCGGCGCCCGGGCGATGGCGTCGAGGCTGTCGTCGACGGTGCGGTTGTAGAGCTTCTTCTGCTCGGGGGCCAGGCCCACCCACTCGTGGAGCTCCACCTTCTCGGGCAGGTCGGAGATGATCGATTTGTCAGTTTTCAGGCGCCGCAGGATGAACGGCCCCACCCGGCTCTTGAGGTCGCGCAGCGACGCCATGTCGCCGTAGCGCTCGATCGGCAGTCGGTAGCGCTGGCGGAAGAAGGGCTCGTCGCCCAGCACCTTGGGGTTGAGGAAGTCCATCAGTGCCCACAGCTCGCTGACGCGGTTTTCCACCGGTGTGCCGGTGAGGGCGATGCGAAAGCGGGGGCCGCTCTTGCTGCCCCGACCGGGCCGGCCGAGGTCCCGGGCCGCCATCGACTGCTTGGCGGTGTGGTTCTTGATCGCCTGGGCCTCGTCGATCACCACCCCCTGCCAATCGAGGGTCTCCAGCAGCTCGCTGTCGCGCTGCAGCAGGCCGTAGCTGGTGAGCACCAGATCAACGCCCTTCAGGGCTTTTTTCAGACCTTCGGGGCTGGAGGGGCGACGCGGGCCGTAGTGCTCATTCACCACGAGCTCGGGCGTGAAGGCCGCCGCTTCCCGCTTCCAGTTGGTGAGCACCGAGGTGGGCGCCACCAGCAGCACCGGTCGCTTCAGCTCCTCCTCGGCCTTGAGGTGCTGCAGGAAGGCCAGCAGCTGGATCGTCTTGCCCAGGCCCATGTCGTCGGCCAGGCAGGCGCCCTGGTCAAAGCGGTGCAGGAAGGCCAGCCAGCCCAGGCCCCGTTCCTGATACGGCCGCAGCTGGCCGGCGAAACCGGGCGGTGCCGGCAGCGGATCGGGGGCCTTCTGCTGGTGGTATTGCTCCAGCACCGCCTGCAGCCGTGGACCGGCGGTGAAGGCGTGCACCGGAAGCCGCTGCAGGGTTTCACCCTCGTTGCCGGTGAT